>NZ_JBJQOQ010000031.1:0-58251 GCF_046036945.1 Brevibacillus sp. B_LB10_24
CGGTGTACGTTCGTCCTACAGATGGAGAACCGTTCATGCACATCTTAGAAGATAACATCTGAATTAAAGACCAGGCACAGCGCTGCAAGAGAGCTGTGCCTGTTTTTGTCTCCGGTTATCCGCTTTTGTTTTTTAGTTCATCTTCCAGACGCTTTACTTGGGCTTGCAGCTGCCGGAGCTGTGTACGTACTTCTCCGGTTGAACGGTTTACGATCATCCTTATGGTAGAGACGGCAGCGAGTACTAGGACAACGTAAAACATGCCCGCCCAGATGTATACTTCCATGTCTCCAGCCTCCTATTTCTTTTCTCTTGGACCGATACCGAGAAATAGCCCCGTGTTTTATGACCTCAGCTTATACATGTAATAGCGAAATTCCTCATCCAAGTGAAAACCTTGTTTTTCCCAATACATCCACGCCTTTGTATTAGTGTGTTCCACCGACAGTTCAATCCCTTTTGCCTTGGTCAGCGATGCGTATTCGATGACAGCTCCGATAAGCTGCTTCCCTATTCCTTTGCCGCGATCGTTTTCCATGATGAAAAAATCGTTCAGAATCCAAATACGCTGCAGAGACAGAGAAGAAAACGACGGGTAAAGCTGGGCGAAGCCGACAATTTGACTCTGTTGCTCGGCAATGAAGACAATGGATTCGCGATGTTCGTACTTTTCAAACAGGAATTTTTCTGCCGCAGCGGGGTTCTTTTCCTGACCAAAATACTCGCGATATGAATCGAAGACGGGAACGAGCTTAGCCAGGTCTTGAATCGTTGATTGTCTGACGGTTACCTTGTCACCCATGCTTTATCCATCCTCCAAGCAATTACTGGCGATGCTATGTTGAGCCTTATCATCAGGGATGTTAAAATATGGATACTCCCTCCTTATCTAAAATCCCTGCCCAAGCTTTACTTAACAACCGAATGCCGATTCTTTAACCAACAACTCTGAGGCTGCCGGGTCTTAACCGTCACCTGAATATGCAGCTTCGCACTATGCCCGGTGATTTCAACCCGGTCGCCAAAATGGCTGTTAATCAATTTCCCCGTCATAATCATCTTCAATGATGTACGTGCTCGGGCAAGCATACGACACCTCTCGAATATTGCAAGTATTCAGCCAAAACCTTGCAAAACGAAAATTCACCCTGGGGGATTGGCTGAGAGAGCATTATCCCATGGGATTTACCACAAATAGTCCGGAGCGCGGCTTGCTGATTACATATCCCTCGGACAAGAGCATGTGGTAAGCCGTCTCAATGGTAGTTTTGCTGATGTTCAAATGCTGTTGCAGTGATCTGACTGAGGGTAGACGTATACCATTTGGGATGGTGCCGCTGCGAATTTGATTGAGGATTACATAACTGACTTCTGAAATTGCTCCAAAACTGACCCTTTTTTAGAGGCTAGTTTTATTATAAGGTGTTGTCAAGGTTTCCATCAATCCCCAGCAGTGACAGGTGAGGCCGATGGTGTCCAAGCAAAACAAACAGGTCGGAGGATGTGGGCAAATGAACGAACCGGGACTTCGTGAGATCTTATCGCTTCCTCAAATCGTTGCGCTCTATATTGGATCGGTTATCGGCTCCGGCATCTTGCTGGTTCCCGGACTTGCTGCCGAGCTGGCTGGGCCAGCCTCGATTATCGCCTGGCTGGTGATGTCGATCCTCGTCATACCGATGGCGATTACAATGGGGCTTTTAGCCGCAAAATATCCCAACTCAGGAGGGGTTTCTCACTTTGTACGGCTAGCTTTTGGGGCGCATTACGGCAATCTCGTCGGCTGGTTTTTTCTTCTCTCCGTACCGATCGGCGGGCCGGTTGTGGCGGTCACAGGGGCAAAATACGTGGCCGTATTCTTGCAGTTGGATGACTTGCAGACCTACGTCATCGCCGCATTGATCTTGATCATACCGCTTGTGATGAACATCTTCGGCTTACATATGGCGGGAAGAGTGCAGACGGTTGTCATTTTGTTGATTCTTGCGATTTTGCTCCTTGCGATCGGGGCCTCCATTCCTCATTACTCCTCAGCCCATTTCTCGCCTTTTATGCCGAACGGCTGGCTAAGTGTGTTGCGGGCGGCGGGACTGATGTTCTGGTGTTTCATCGGATGGGAAGCGGTTACCCATCTATCTGCCGAGTTTGTCGATCCGCAAAAAAACGCAATTTGCGGCGTACTGTGGAGCGCTGGAATCGTTGCCATACTCTACTTCACGGTCGCATTCATGACAGTGGCGACCAACAGCTAAGGCGGCGACTTGTCAGCTGCTTCGTTAAGCGCGATGGTGCAGCTTTCGCTGGGGCAGGTCGGGGGCTGGATGGTGGCTGTCGCTGCACTGTTTATCTGTTTTGCTGCTCACAACGCTTATTCAAGCGCCGCTTCTCGGGTTGCCTGCTCCCTTGCCCAGGAAGGTGCAGCGCCGAAATGGTTAGGGATTCTGCATCAAATACCACACTCCGATCGGCGGTCTCGGTTTTATAGCGATTGGGAACGTCATCGGGTTGGCAGCATTGTACAGCGGTGTTGTCTCGCTTTCCCAGATGATTGCATTGCCCAATGCCACCTTCATTGCTACCTACATCGGCGGTTGCATGGCCGGCGTCCGTCTGCTGCGCGGCAATAGATTAGGCAGGGCAGCGTCTTGGGTCTCGCTGATCGTCACGCTTGGCTTGTATCCTTTTTTGGGCTGGCCTGCTTTCTATCCTTTCGCAATTGCAACGATCCTAACTGTCTGGAAAAATAGAAGAACGAGGGATGTAAATCATTCTGGCCCGCCATCCTCTGCTGCATAAGCACCCGCAAGTACGACTGGACGCAAATAAAGAAATGGTTTTGTTGCAACCTGAGAAGAACCGAAACGGCAAATCCACCCCGAAAGCGAGTGAAACTTATGGAAGAAAAAGTGTTAAAAGCAATCCAGGACGATTATCCCGATGATTTTGCCTGGTGTTATGGATGCGGCCGGCTGAATCAGGACGGGCACCATTTTCGTACCGGCTGGCAGGGCGAGCAGACCGTAACAATTTATACCCCCCGCCCGGAGCATACGGCCCTGCCCGGTTTCGTCTACGGAGGATTGATCGCATCGCTTGTCGACTGCCATGGTACTGGTTCAGCGGCGCTTGCCCTGCACCGAAAAAACGGGCATGAACCGGGGGACGGAACGGAGACGCCACGTTTTGTTACGGCCTCGCTGCATGTGGATTTCGTGAAGCCGACTCCTCATGGCGTACCGCTGCGGGCAGTCGGAACCGTGCAGGAGATCCACCCGAAAAAGTGGCGGGTGGAAGCGGAGGTGTTCGCTAAGGGCAATCTCTGTGCCCGCGGAGAGGTCGTGGCTGTGGTGATGCCGAGCACGTTTCAAAAAAAGGGTGACTAATTAGAACAGACGTAATTTGCCGGAGGCGATTGGCCAAACAATACAGTTTTTATGGACACATTTGTTCAGTTGAACACAAATTGAACAAATATGTCCGTGTTGTAAAACGATTTGATTAGCACCGGAATGCAAACACTACTGCTGGAATAAGCTTTTGGTGAGTTGGTATGCTACTTGCATTGTATTGTTTTTTGAAATAACAAGCAGGAGGGTGAACTGCATGCTAATCGAATTCAAAAACGAACCGTTTACCAATTTCCGTCTGCCCGAGAACAAACAAGCGTTTGAAGAAGCATTGGCAAAAGTAGAGAGCGAACTGGGTCGCGAGTACGACCTGATCATCGGCGGAGAACGCATCAAAACCGAGAAAAAGATTCGCTCGATCAACCCTTCCAACAAGGAGCAGGTCGTCGGCATCGTGTCACAGGCTGACCAGGCACTGGCGGAGAAGGCGATTCAGACTGCGGCGCAAACATTTGAAGCATGGAAGGCTGTATCGGGCGATGCCCGTGCCCGCTATCTGTACAAAGCGGCTGCGATTCTTCGCCGGAGAAAGCATGAATTCTCCGCGTGGCTGGTAAAGGAAGCCGGCAAGAGTTGGGCGGAGGCTGATGCTGATACCGCCGAGGCAATCGATTTTATGGAGTACTACGGCCGGCAAATGGATAAGCTGTCCCAGCGTCAAGAGCTTCCCCGCATTCCGGGCGAGGACAACGAGCTGTACTACATTCCGCTTGGCGTCGGGGTCGTGATCCCGCCCTGGAACTTCCCGCTGGCGATCATGGTCGGTATGACCACAGCCGCATTAGTATCTGGCAATACAGTGGTCTTGAAACCGGCTTCTACCACTCCGGTCATCGCTGCCAAGTTCATGGAAATTCTGGAGGACGCCGGCGTACCGAAGGGCGTAGTCAACTTCCTGCCGGGCAGCGGCGGTGAAGTGGGAGATTTCCTCGTCGAGCACCCGCTTACCCGGTTTATCAGCTTTACGGGCTCCCGTGACGTCGGGCTGCGCATAAACGAGCTGGCGGCAAAACACCGTCCGGGCCAGAAGTGGATGAAGCGGCTGATCGCAGAGATGGGCGGCAAGGACTCGATTGTCGTAGACAGCGATGCAGACCTGGAACTGGCAGCGCAGATGATCGTCACTTCGGCGTTTGGCTTCTCCGGGCAGAAGTGTTCGGCTTGCTCGCGCGCTATCGTCCATCAAGACGTGTACGATCAGGTACTGTCCCGCGTCGTAGAACTGACCAAAGCTTTGACTGTAGGCGATGTCGTCCGCAACGACTTTTACACGGGTCCGGTCGTCGATGAGAAAGCCTACAACAAGATTCTCGAGTACATCGAGATCGGGAAAAAAGAGGGCAAGCTGATGGCTGGCGGCGAAAAGGGGCCAGACAATGGCTACTACATCATGCCGACCGTGTTTGCTGATGTCGCTCCTGATGCCCGGATCATGCAGGAAGAGATCTTTGGGCCGGTCGTGGCCTTCTGCAAGGCGAAGGACTTTGACGAAGCGCTGGAAATTGCCAACAACACGGAATACGGCCTGACAGGCTCCGTGATCAGCCGCAATCGGGCGCATTTGGAGAAAGCCCGGACTGAATTCCACGTCGGCAATCTCTACTTCAACCGCAAGTGCACCGGGGCTTTGGTAGGCGTACATCCGTTTGGCGGCTTCAACATGTCGGGAACGGACTCCAAAGCGGGCGGTCCTGACTATCTGTTGTTGTTTACGCAGGCAAAACTGGTGTCTGAGGTTTTGTAAACAGCATTTCGAAGCTGAAAATGATAAAAAGCTGCCTCCTCTCATGAGCGGGCAGCTTTTGCTTTTTTGCTTGCACCTGTGATAATCTAGAGTAATCAGCGTCAGTCAGAACGGAAATTTTGTCGGAAGTTATGAGGAGAAATTATGAATAAACGGTTCATTCGCGGATTGATCCACCGCCTGCCGCAAAATACCATGTCACGGACGATGGGGAAGATTACCGCTTCCCGCCTAAGCCGGCTGGCCATTAACAGATACGTCAAACACTATCGGATTGACCTCTCGGCAGTGGAGAAGCCGCTGAAGGAGTACCGCTCATTAAAAGACTTCTTTACCCGCCGGCTGAAGCCGGAAGCCCGGCCGATCGCTCAAGGAGCAGATGTAGTCGTAAGTCCGGTCGACGGCACTGTCTCCCAACTGGGCAAAATTGAGCAGGGAACGCTATTCCAGGCGAAGGGAAAAGTGTACAGCGTCGCGGAACTTTTGGGCGACGACAGCGAGGCGGCAGCCCGTTTTTGCGGCGGCCAGTTTATCACCATCTATCTCAGTCCGCGCGATTACCACCGGATTCACATGCCGGTAGACGGCAGGCTGGAGCGGTATACATACCTCCCGGGCAGGCTCTACCCCGTCAACCAGCTTGGCGTGGAACATGTTGAAAAATTGTTTGCCCGCAATGAACGCTTGATCACCTATATCGATTCCCAGCAGTTTGGGCACGTGGCCTTGATCAAAGTAGGGGCGCTGTTTGTCGGGAGCGTAAAGGTAGCCTATGGAACGGCGACGACAAATGTCCGCAACGGGCGGCAGATCAGCAAAGCCATTGCCGGCCAGCCCCAGTACGAGAAAGGCCGGGAACTGGGGTGGTTTGAATTCGGTTCGACGGTGATTCTGCTGTTCGAACCGGGGCGAATCGAGTGGACAGATGGAATCAAAGAAGGCCGCTCGCTGTTCATGGGGCAGCGATTGGCTGCCAAACGGGCCGATTTGTCATAGGGAAACAATGATTGGGTGATCGCGATGAAGCTGGAGCGTCTGATCTCGATGATCTATATGCTGCTCAATAATGAAGTGCTTTCGGCGTCTGCGTTGGCGAAGAAGTACAACGTGTCGCAAAGAACCATCTACCGGGATATCGATGCAATCTGTGCAGCCGGCATACCCGTCGTATCGTATCAAGGCGTCAACGGCGGTTACGGCATCATGGAGGAATACAAGCTGGATAAAAGCTTGCTGGGCTCCTACGATGTCGAGTCGCTGATCACAATTCTGCACAGCATGTCTACCGTTTTCGACGATGAGCATGTCTTGGGAACGATCAACCGGTTGCAGACGATTCAGCACGAGAACAGAGGGCCAAGCTTGTCCATGGATATCGGGGGATGGCGTGATTTTAACGAATCGCTTCGCCTGATTCGAAAGGCGATAACCGACCGGTGCGTCATCCGTTTCGAGTATGTCAACGCCAAGAATGAAAGGGCAAATCGCATCGTAGAGCCGGTTCGTCTGATGTATAAACACGAGACATGGTATCTATACGGATACTGCAGGACACGCAGCGATTATCGCGAGTTTCGAATCACCAGAATGGCGAATTTGGCTTCGACGCCGGAGGTTTTTCATACCTACCACGTCATGGAGCAAACAGAGTGTTCCTATGACAGGCCCGCACAGGACAATCTGGTCGACGTCGTGCTTCATTTCTCGGTGCACGTGTTGGCCAGGGCGATGGATCGCTTGTACGCTGCGGAGAAAAGGTTCCATGACGACGGTTCGCTCACGGTTGCTTTAAAGCTTGCTGATCCTGCCGAATCCGAGTGGTTATGGTCCATCCTGCTGAGCTTTGGCGACAACGTCGAGATTGTTGCGCCGGTTGAAATGAGACAGGTCATGAAAGATAAGCTTAAAAAAATCTTAGCCCTTTATTCCGAAGTATGACAGTCTGTTGTCATACTTTCTTTTTTATACTGTGCATAAGAAGTTAATCTGAAAAGGTGCAGGGAGGAAAGAGACGATGACGGATTGCATAGCGATGTACGATTATCATGTATGGGCCAACAAAAGGATGTTTGCGCGGCTGAAAGAACTGCCGCCCGCCGTTTACAAACAGGAGGTTCAAAGTATATTCTCTTCCATTGCAAAGGCGATGGCGCATATATACATGGTCGATGACAATTGGCTGCAGGTGCTTTCCGGCACAAGCATGAGGGAAGCGTTGGCCTTCTGGCAGCAGCATCAAGATGAAGCGGAAGCAAAAACCATCGAAGAATTGGAAGCGATGTACAGCGACCTGGCCGACCGCTACCGGGCGTTCTTCCGTCAACAAGCGGATTTGGAGAAGGCGATCGTGCTGGATAATCCGTATGCCTGGATTCGGGACACGCGCTTGTCGGAAATCATCATGCAAGTCGTGAACCACGGTACGTATCACCGGGGCAATGTTTCGGCAATGCTGCGCCAAATGGGCCACGCCTCTGTGATGACGGAATACGCTCTCTTCTGGTATCAGGACGAACCGAAAGCGGCTACGTGATGCCGCATGTTATCACCGGCTGCCGGCATGTGATCGGCGCCGGTCTTTTTTCTTGTAAAAATAGTCAAAATAGATGGACAAATAGTATTGGATACAATATCCTAAAAATAGAACGGATATTGGGGGAACGTCTATGTCTACGATTAGCAATCCGCAGACTAAGAGGGAGAGTGTCGCCACCAAGCCGCATCACAAAGGGCTTTGGCTTTCGCTAAAAAAACCGCTCTGGTTTGCACTGTCAACACTCGCCTTCGTTCTGATCTATTTTGGCTTGCAGGATTACATGGAGTATGCGCCGAGAGTGACGTTAGCGATCACGCTGGCTGTCATCGTACTCTGGGTGCTGGAGCCGATTCCTTTCTCCATGACCGCCGTACTGGTTTTGTTTTTGCTGCCGATATCGGGCGCCGTTTCAACCGATCTGATCCTGTCCGGGTTTGCTTCACCGGCTATTTTTCTCATCGTGGCAGGCATGATGATCGCCAGCGCTGTAGAACAGACGTCACTTGGCAAGCGGCTGGCGTATCAACTGCTCTATTGGCTGGGGGACAAAAAGGGCGGTGTGCTGGCCGGCATTATCCTGATTCCGCAGGTCATGGCCTTCTTCATCCCGGCGGCTGCCGTCAGGACTGCCATGCTTCTGCCGATCGTCTTTTCCATCGCCTCTATCCTGGGGATCAAACAAGGCGATGTGATGGGCAAAAAACTGATGATGGGCGTGGTTGTGAGCTGCGGCATAAGCGGTGTAGCCATATTGCCGGCGGCGATTGGCAACGTCATCACGGTTGATTTGATCCATACATACCTGCATCAGCACGTGACATACGTCGATTGGCTGATCCTCGCCTTTCCGATGTGGCTGATCCTGATTCCCGTCTCCTGGTGGGTGCTGCACCGCTGTTTTCCCGTAAAGAATGAAATCCCCGGCGGGTTAAAAGTCAAAATGAAGGCGATGATCGGCGAGCTTGGACCCGTTACCCGGGAGGAGAAGCGGCTGCTTGCCATTCTGGTTGCCGTCTGTCTCATGTGGGCACTCGAAGGAATTCACGGATGGCCGCCGGTGATTCCCGCGCTGATCGGCGCCGTGCTGATGGCCTGGCCGGGGATCAAGATCGCAGACTGGGACAAGATCCTCGACGTGAAATTTGCGCCGCTGATCATGCTCGGCGTCACCTTGTCATTGGGACGGGCGCTGTACGAGACCGGGGTGACCAACTATCTTTCCAGGTGGATGGAAAACGATCTGACCTTATACCTCTTTTCCAATCCTGCTCTGGCGGTTTTGACCGTGGCTGTCCTCACGCAGTTGATCCACAAAGTGACGTCCAACGTATCGACGGCTGTCATCGCCACAGTCCCGGTCGTCGTGGCGCTCTCTGCCCACTCGCCGAACGCTCCGGCGCTGCTGCTTGCCTTTGTAGCCGGATTAACCTGTCTGTTCGGGTTTATTTTGGTGGTGGAGACGATCCCTGGTGTCATGGTGCACGGCACCGGCTGGGTGACGCAGCAGGACTACTTCAAACCTGGCTTTTGGCTGACGCTGGCAACGACGGCTGTTACGTATCTAATGGCGGTAACCTGGTGGTCCTGGTTGGGTTACTTGTAAGTTTTTCTTTGAATGAAAGCGCGTGAATGAAAGCGCTTAAAAAAATAATTGACAAGAAAGTATAAGGAATACTATGATAATTCAAACATGGATCCAATATCCATTTCGGTAATTTGGCAAATCAGGTCGAAAAAGGAGGAGACATGGGGATCAAGGAAGGATGGACAGGTCGTTTTTACGAGGATTTTGAAGTGGGGGACGTCTATCCCCATCCGCTTGGCAGGACCGTGACACAGACCGACAACATCTGGTTTACCCTGCTTACGCAAAACACCAATCCGATTCACTTTGACGCAGAGTACGCCGCCAAGACGGACTTCGGACGCCCACTGGTGGACTCCACTTTTACGCTGGCCCTGGTGACTGGCCAATCGGTCTCTGACGTCTCGCAAAACGTGATGGCCAACCTCGGCTGGGATGAAGTCAGGCTGCCCAACCCGGTGTTCGAAGGAGATACGATTTACTCCTACAGCGAGATACTGGAGAAGCGGGAATCCAAGTCGCGTCCCCACGTCGGAATCGTCCGGGTAAAGACAGTCGGGTACAACCAGGACAACAAAGTGGTGATCGAGTTTACACGCACATTCATGGTGTACAAGCGGGGGCACGGCCCGGAACCGCTTTCCAGCCGTGTCCGGCAGATGCTTGGAGAGCAGTGAGCATGAGCGGTGAAAGGGGGGAGCGCTGCAATCGTTAACTGAAGATTGGGACTGGTTGGTAAATTCGTTATCTGATCACGCAAAAATTTATTGCGGCCAAGGGGGGCTTTTCATGAAAAAAGGTTGGAAAATGCTGATGGCGGGCGGACTGTCCATTCTGCTGCTTGCGGCAGCGGGATGCGGCGGAGGTGGCGGCGGCGGTGCCAAAACGCAGGACGGCTCGGCCTATACGAAAGAGAAACCGCTGACGATCAAGTTTTCTCACGTGACCACGGCAGACAGCCCAAAAGGCAAGGCGGCGGATAAATTTGCCGAGCTGATGGCAGAGAAGACGGACGGCAGGGTGAAGGTAGAGGTGTATCCGTCTTCGCAGCTATATGGAGACAAGGACGAGCTGGAAGCGCTTCAGGCGGGCAACGTCCAACTCATCGCACCTTCTGCGACAAAGCTGGTCGGGTTTAATCCGGCTTTTCAGATCGTCGACATGCCATTCCTGTTTAAAAATCACGATTCCGTCATCAAATTCTGGGACGGCGATCTTGGCAAGAAGCTGATGAGTTCACTGGAGGACAAAAACCTGCAAGGTCTCGCCATGTGGGAAAACGGCTTTAAAGTATTTACCTCGAACAAGCCGATCGGAACCCCGGAAGAATTCAACGGACAAAAGTTCCGGACACAGGCCGGAAAGGTACTGGAGGCCCAGTTTAAAGCGCTGGGTGCGGGAGCTGCCACCATACCGTTCGGGGAAACCTACACCGCTCTGCAGCAAGGGACGGTCGACGGACAGGAGAATACCTGGAACAACATCGATACGCAAAAGTACGAGGAAGTGCAGAAGAACCTGCTCGTCTCCAACCACGGCCGGATCGACTACATCGTCTTGACCAATAAAAAGTGGTACAGCGAGCTTCCTGAGGACATCCGCAAGGCGTTTGACGAATCGATGACAGAAGCGACCAAATATGAGCGCGAATTGGCGGTTCAACTGGACAAGGGTTCGGAAGACAAGCTGAGGGGCTCCGGAAAGATGAAGGTCATCGATCTGGGCGACGCGGACCGGGAAAAATTCGTCAATGTGATGGAATCGGTGTACAGCGAATTCGCCGAGACTGTCGGCAAGGATATTATCGACGGCGCCAGACAACTGTAAGGGACGAAGACTGCTCCGCTGGAACGTAAGAGGCACCCTCCCGGGGGACGGTGCCTCTCCTGCAATCATCTAAACAAGGAGTGTGGATCGATGGCAAAATGGCGGGAAAGATATGCCGCATTTGAGGATTACTTCGCTGGGACGCTAATCGCTGTCGGCGTGTTCCTGATCTTTTACGGAGTGGTCTGCCGCTACGTATTCAACAGCCCGAAAGCATGGGTGGATGAAATCTCTACCTACTGCGTCGTCTGGGGAACGCTGACAGGACTTGGAGTGGCGCTGCGGGAAGGGCATCACATTCAAGTGGACATTCTGTTCGACCGTGTCCCCCCTTTTTTCCAGAAGGCGTTTAACGTGTTTTCCAACGCTCTTGGCGTCCTGTTTTGCTTTTTCTTCATTTTTTTTGGAGGCAAGCTGTTGTCGCTTTACTGGGTGACACAGCAAAAATCGACGGATGTGGGGATCTACCTCTGGATCGTCTATCTTGTCATCCCGCTCAGCGGACTGATGCTGGGATTTCGCTTCATTGATAACCTGTTGTCCAGTTTGAAAAAAGAGGTGAAGGCCGAGTGGAATGGATAGTCTTTCTCGTCTTCTTCGTACTGCTACTGCTTCGCGTTCCCGTGGCCATCTCGCTGGTAGTATCGGCTGCGCTGGCGCTCCTTGACAGCGGGTTCAACCTGGACGTGCTGCCGCAAAAAATCTTCTCTTCCCTGAACGTCGCTACGCTGATGGCGATTCCCGGATTTATCCTCGCCGGCGTACTGATGGCACGCGGCGGAATCTCCAAGGCGCTGATCGACGCGCTGCGGGCCTGGGTGGGCCATTATGCCGGCGGTTTGTCAGTAGTTACGATCCTCGCCTGTGCGGTGTTTGCGGCGATCTCCGGATCAAGTCCGGCTACCGCTGCGGCTGTTGGGGCGATCATGATCCCGGGGATGATAGAGGCCGGGTACAGCAAGCGCTATGCGATGGGGCTGGTGGCCGCCTCCGGCACGCTGGGGATTCTCATCCCGCCGTCGATTCCGCTCATCGTGTACGGAACCGTCGCGGAGGAATCGATCGGCAAACTGTTTATGGCAGGCTTTCTTCCCGGGCTGTTCTTAACCGCTGTACTGGTCGTCGTCGCGATCATCTACGCCAAAGTAAAAAATTTCGGACGCCTGCCCAAGACGGACTGGAACGAACGGATCAAGCTTAGTGTAAAGGCGCTGCCCGCCGCCTTCCTGCCGTTTTTGATCCTGGGCTCGATTTACCTCGGGGTGGTGACGCCGACGGAGGCCTCTGTCGTAGCCTGTGTCTACTCGCTGTTGGTCGCCGTGTTCGTCTACCGGCAGATTACGTGGAAGGACACCCGGACCATTTTGCGGGAGACGGTCAACACCAGCTCGATGATCTTCTTCATCATCGCCGGCGCTACGGTGTTCGGTCTGTACCTGACGAACCAACAGGTGCCGCAGAATATCGCCAGTTGGATCATGGAAGGCGATGTAAACAAATGGATGTTTTTGTTCGCGTCCAACGTCCTGTTCTTCATCATGGGCATGTTCCTGGAGCCTACGTCGATCATCCTGATCACCCTGCCGATCTTCCTGCCGATCCTGAAGCTGTTGGGGATTGACGTCATCCACTTTGCGATCATCATGACGGTAAACATGGAGTTGGGGATGATTACGCCGCCTGTCGGATTGAACCTGTTTGTGGTCAGCGGCATCTCGCGGGCAAAGCTGGAAGAGGTGGTCAAGGGAGTCATACCGTTTATCGGCCTGATGATCATCGTGTTGGTCGTCATCGTCGTGTGGCCGGAATTGTCGCTCTGGCTGCCGGTGCAGATGTCCAGGTAAGCGGCATTGACTTGCTGCAGCCGATTCTGCAACAATGGTGGGAGATGAAATCACAAAAAATTGAGAACCCGATGTTCAGGAGATGATGCACCCATGAATCGAAGCCGCTTGCGATTAGATGACCGTTCCACCCTGCTTGAGCGCGTAGTATCCCGATTGCGGGAGGCGATCTTACAGCGGGAGTTTCAGCCGGGAGAACGGCTCGTTCAGGAGGAGCTGGCAGAGGCCATGGGTGTCAGCCGGATGCCGATTCGGGAGGCGCTTCGCCAGTTGGAAAAGGAAGGTCTGGTCACGCTGGAGCCGCATAAAGGGGCGATTGTGACGCAGGTAACCGCCGACGACATCGAAGAGATTTACTACTTGCGATCTGTCCTGGAGGCAGCCGTAGTCGAGCGTTTTTTAGCCAATTTGAGCAGCGAAGACAAGCAAGCGCTGCACCAGTTGAACAAAGAGATGGAAACGGCCGTAAGGAACGGGAACGCGGAACAGTTCATCGCCAAAAATGCGGAGTTTCACCGTCTGCTGCGAAAAGGCTGCCACTGGCGGAGGGCAAATATGATTTTGGAGATGCTGTGGCACGGCTTTCCGCCGCATACGCCCGGCATGCTGCCCGGTCAGATGGAGCACTCCTTGAAGGAACATCAGGAAATGCTCCAGTTGATCGAGGCAGGTGACGCTGAGCGTCTGTCCCAGGTCATCCGCAAACACATCATGCGAACGGGCCAGGCGTTTAAAGAACATTTGATCCATCAGGAATAAAGCAGTGAAAATAGCGTAGGGATTGAGTAATCAGTCCTTTGCTGCACAGAATTGGATCCAATATCCTGTATCCGTACAATTGGTTAGGAAGAGGAGGGGCCTTAGTGGGTAAAATTTTGGAACATCACAGCAAACAGTTGATTGGGCAGGCGGGCGTATCCGTACCAAAAAACGGGGTGGCCCGGACGCCCGAGCAGGCAGCTGAGCTCTGCGAACAACTTAGCAAACCGGTTGTGCTGAAGGCGCTGGTACCGGTCGGAAAAAGGGGCAAGGCGGGGGCGGTCAAATTTGCCGACTCGGCGGAGGAAGCCAGGGAGCAGGCACAGGCCCTGCTCAAGATGACGGTCAGCCATTTTCCCGTCGAGCAGATCCTGGTCGAAGAAAAACTGGAGATTGCCAAGGAGCTGTACATTTCCATCACAATCGACAAAAACAGGCAGATGCCTGTCATCATCGCTTCAACCGAGGGCGGTGTGGAAATCGAGACGCTTGCCGCAGAGCATCCGGACAAGGTGGTGATCGAGCACGTCGACCCGCTGCACGGATTGGCCGGCTACAAAACGAAAGAAATCTGGAGCCGTCTCGGCCTGGACAACAGGCTGCTGCTGCGGGCGGGCGATGTCACAGGCAAGCTGTACGAGGCGTTTTTGCGCTACGATTGCTACCTGCTGGAAGTGAACCCGCTGGTCATCACCAAGTCGGGAGAGGTGATGGCGGCAGCCACGGTGATGGCAGTCGACGACTCGGCGATGTTCCGTCAGCAGCAGCTGGAAGGCAAGGTGGAAGTAGGCAGCGAGCGGGCCTGGCGTCCGCTGACGGAGCTGGAGCGGCAGATGATCGCGGTCAACGACGCCGACTACCGGGGAACCGCCCGCTACACAGAGATGGACGGCGGAGAGATCGGCTTTATGTGCGGCGGAGGCGGAGGCAGCCTGCTCAGCTTTGACGCGCTGGTCGATCTGGGCGGACGTCCGGCCAACTACACGGAGACGGGCGGCAATCCGTCCGAGGAAAAAGTGTACGGCCTGACCAGAGGAATTCTCTCCAAGCCCGGGGTCAAAGGACTGTTTGTCGCCCACAACATCACCAACAACACGCAAATCGATGTGATGGCCAAGGGGATCGTCCGGGCGATCGCCGAGATGGGCGTCGATCCCAAGACTTTTCCGGTGGTCGTCCGCGAAGCGGGAGTCAATGACGCTTTGGGCAAACAGATCTTCACGGAAGCAGGCGTGGAGTACTATGGCGAGGACGTGACGATCTGCGAAGCGGCGGCAAGGATGATTCAGCGGATGCGCTCAGCCTATCCGGATTTGCACTGATGGAGACAAGAAAGGAGGAAAAAGCATGGCTATTTTGATCGGGCAGGACTCCCGTATCGTCATCCAGGGAATAACGGGAAGGGAAGCGTCGATGGTAACGCAGCATACGCTTCAGTACGGCACCCAGGTATTGGCCGGGGTAACTCCCGGAAAAAAAGGGCAGGACGTGCATGGCGTGCCCGTTTACAACACAGTGCGGGAAGCAGTGGAAGCACATCAGGTCAACACCAGTCTGATCGTCGTTCCGCCGGCCTTTGCGCTGGATGCCGTGCGGGAAGCGATCGACAACGGCATCAAGGTGATCGTGGTGACGACGGAAAACATCCCCCAGCTTGATACGGTCAAGATGCTGCGCCTGGCCAGGCTGCACGACGTTCGCATCATCGGTCCCAATACCGTGGGGATGATCAACCCGAAGGACCGGGTGAAGCTGGGCTCGATTGGCGGCGACAATCCAGACCGCTGTTTTGTGCCGGGACATGTCGGCGTCATCTCTCGCAGCGGTGGGATGACCGCGGAGACATCGTGGATGGTCAAGCGGGCCGGATTTGGCGTCAGCACCAGCGTAGGGATTGGCGGCGATGCCTTGATCGGCATGACGATTCGCGATTTGTTGGAATTGTTTGAACGCGATCCCGATACGCATGCGGTCGTCACCTTTTCCGAACCGGGGACCATGTTCGAGGAGCAGGCGGCTGACTTTGTCAAAAGCGGCGGTTTTACCAAGCCGCTGATCTCGTACATCGCCGGGCGGTTTACGGAGCAGATGCCGGAGGGAACTGTCTTCGGCCATGCCGGAGCGCTGATCTCAGGCTCGGTCGGGCGTCCCTCGGGCAAAGCGGCCAGGCTGCGCGAAGCGGGTGCCCACGTTGTCGACCGCTACGATGAGCTGATCGAAGTGCTGCAGCATGTACTGGCGGCAAAGGAGGCGAAGTAGCATGTCCTACAGCAGACAACTGGCTGATTTTATCGTCAGGACCCGCTACGAGGACCTTCCGGACGAAGTGGCGGCGTTCACCAAGCTGTGTATTCTGGATTGGCTCGGCTCAGCGCTGGCCGGCACAGTCACACTTCCGGTGCGGATGATCGACGAGCTGGCTAAAGAGCTGGGGGGCAGCGGCCAGGCGACCCTGGTCACCGGCGGCGTCTCTTCGGTCACCCACGCCGCTCTCGTCAACGGAGCGGCCTCCCACGTCGTCGAACTGGACGACATCCATAAAGCGTCGATCATCCACGCTGCTACTGTCGTCATTCCGGCGGCGCTGGCTGTCGCCGAATGGAAGCGGAAAAGCGGAAAAGAACTGATCACCGCGGTTGCGATCGGCTATGACGTCTGTTTTCGCATCGGCGAAGCGGTCAGCCCGTCCCATTACCGCTACTGGCACAACACCGCTACCTGCGGTACGTTTGGCGCGGCCGCGGCCGCAGCCAAGCTGCTGGAGCTGGATGAACAGCAAATCGTCCACGCCCTCGGCAACGCGGGTACACAGGCGGCAGGCTTGTGGGAGTTCATCGTCGACGGGGCGATGTCCAAGCAGCTGCATACCGGCAAGGCGGCGATGAACGGGCTGTTGGCCGCCCTGTTGGCGCAGAAGGGTTTTACCGGGCCGTCCAGGATTCTCGAAGGGGAGCGCGGCTTTTTCCGGGCGATGGCGGAGTCCTGCGACGAGACGCGGATCGTCGACGGGCTCGGCAGCACTTTCAAAATTATGGAAAATTCTTTTAAGATTCACGCTTCGTGCCGCCACACCCATCCGGCGGTCGACCTCGCCCTGAAGCTGCGCCGCGAGCGCGGGATCGGGCCGCAGGAGGTGAGGAGAATCCGCGTCGGGGGCTACCAATCCGTGCTGTCGATCACGGACAATCCCGATCCACAGACGGTTTATGCGGCGAAGTTCAGCCTGCAGTTCTGCGTCGCGCTCGCGCTGGTCAAAGGCAGGGCAGGATTGGCCGACTTTTCCGAAGAGATTCTGCACGATCCTGAGATTCGCTCGCTGATGGAGCGGGTGGAGCTTGCGCTCGATCCCGCTGTCGACGCGGCGTATCCCGACCGCTGGGGCTCCTCGATGGAAGTGGAGACGGAGCAGGGCGAGAAGCTGCAGCTTGTCGCCGACTACCCGAAGGGCGATCCTGAAAACGCCGTGACGGCTGCCGATTTGACGGAAAAGTTTCATCTCCTGTCAGCCCATCTGCCAAAGGAAGAGCGGCAGCGCTACGTCGACCTCGTCATGGGGCTGGAGGGAGTGTCTGACTTGACCCAGTTCTGGAACGAAGGGAGCCGGGTGTCGTGAGCGAATTGGAATTGTCCAGTCGACGCTTTTTGCTGGGGCGGCTCCACTCCCTGGCCGGCCTGGTGCCGCTTGGCCTGTTTTTACTGGAGCACCTGTACTCCAATGCTGTTGCGATGCTGGGAAAAGAGGCGTACGACCGGCAGGTGGCGGCGCTCTTAGGGATCCCCTTTTTACCGGTGATCGAGATCCTCTTCATTGCCCTGCCGCTGTTGTACCACGCCGGGTACGGGATCTACATCGGCATGATGGCGAAGAACAACCCGTACCGCTACTCCTACCGGCAAAACTGGCTGTTTTACGCACAGCGGGTGAGCGGGCTGGTCACACTGGTGTTTGTCCTGTACCACCTCTGGGCATTCCGCCTGTCCAGTTTGTTTCTGGGCACGCCGGTCAATTACGAGGCGGTGCAGGCCCATCTGCAGCAGCCGGTGATTTTCGGCTTTTACGTGCTGGGCGTGATCTCCACGACCTTCCACTTTTCCAACGGGCTGTGGACGGGTCTGATCACCTGGGGAATCACCACCGGGCCGCGGATGCAGCGGATCTCTTCCGCCGTTCGCACTGCGCTGTTCCTCGTGCTGGCGGGAGTCGGCCTGGGCACGCTGATTTCATTTTGGTAGAGGGGGGATCTGAGATGAATGAAAACATCATCGTCGTCGGCGGCGGACTGGCCGGCCTGATGAGCGTGATCAAAATCGCCGAGGCGGGCGGCGCGGTCAAGCTGTTCTCCGTCGTGCCGGTGCGCCGCTCGCACTCCGTCTGTGCGCAGGGGGGGATCAACGGAGCGGTCAATACCAAGGGAGAAGGGGATTCCACCTGGGAACACTTCGACGATACGATCTTCGGCGGGGATTTCCTGGCCAACCAGCCGCCGGTCAAAGCGATGTGCGAGGCGGCGCCAGAGATCATCTACCTGCTGGACCGCATGGGCGTGCCGTTCAACCGGACGCCGGAAGGACTGATCGACTTTCGACGTCTCGGCGGAGCCAAGTACTCCCGGACAGCGTTTGCCGGCGCGACGACCGGACAGCAGATCCTCTACGCCCTGGATGAGCAGGTGCGCCGGTACGAATCGGAAGGACGGGTGGAGAAGTTCGAATACTGGGAGATGCTGTCGCTGATCAAGGATGAAGAGGGAGTGTGCCGGGGGATCGTCGCCCAGGATTTGAAGTCGATGGAAATTCGCACGTTTCCCGCCGATGCCGTCATCCTGGCGACCGGGGGCATCGGGATGATCTACCGCAAGAGCACCAACTCGCTGATCAATACGGGCAGCGCCCACAGCATCGCCTACCAGCAGGGCGTCTACTACGCCAACGGGGAATTCATCCAGATACATCCGACGGCCATTCCCGGCGACGATAAACTCAGGCTGATGTCTGAGTCGGCGCGCGGAGAGGGCGGGCGAATCTGGGTCTACAAGGACGGGAAGCCGTGGTATTTTCTGGAGGAGAAGTACCCGGCCTACGGCAATCTGGTGCCGCGCGACATCGCCACGCGGGAGATCTTTCACGTCTGCGTCGATCTCAAGCTGGGACTGAACGGAGAAAACATGGTGTACCTCGACCTGTCCCACCTCCCGAAGACACAGCTTGAACAGAAGCTGGGCGGGATTCTCAGCATCTACGAAAAGTTCGTCGGCGACGACCCGCGCAAGGTGCCGATGAAAATCTTCCCGGCGATGCACTATTCGATGGGCGGGCTGTGGGTGGACTACAACCAGATGACCAACATCCCCGGGCTGTTCGCCTGCGGCGAGTGCGAGTACCAGTACCATGGGGCCAACCGGCTGGGCGCCAATTCGCTGGTGTCAGCCATCTACGGAGGCTTGGTCGCGGGACCGAAAGCTGTCGAATACGCTGCCGGCCTGAAGCAGTCAGTCAAAGACCTTCCCTCCAGCCTGCTGACCGCCGAGCAAAAGCGGCAAGAGGAGTACCTGCAGCGCATTACGCGCATGGACGGGTATGAAAATCCGTATCAGCTTCACGTGGAGATGAGCGATTGGATGGTAGAAAATGTAACTGTAGTTCGGTATAACGACCGCCTGCAGAAGACGGACGAAAAGCTGCAGGAGCTGATGGAACGCTGGCAGCGGATCAGCCTCGATGACACTTCCGGCTACAACAATCGGACCGTGACCTTCGTCCGGCAGCTGTGGAACATGCTGGAGCTGGCCCGGGTCATTACGCTTGGGGCGCTGAACCGCAACGAAAGCCGGGGGGCCCACTACAAGCCGGAATTTCCGGAGCGCGACGACGAGAACTGGCTGAAGACAACGATTGCCGCTTATACGCCGGAGGGGCCGCTGTTCCGCTATGAGCCGGTCGACCTCGCCCATATCAAGCCGCGTCCCCGCCGGTACGACGTCGTTAAAGAGGCGGCGGGTTCGGCGACGGCCGGAGATGCCGCGGCAGCCCGCCAATAACCGGGGAGGAGTTGGGAAGATGAAGACGGTGCAACTGAAAGTGAAGCGGCAGGACAGCCCGGAGAGCGAGCCGTATTGGGAAGAGTTTGTCGTTGCCTACCGGCCCAATATGAACGTGATCTCAGCGCTGATGGAGATACAAAAAAAACCGGTCAACGCGATGGGCCAAAAAGTGCGGTCTGTCGCCTGGGAGTCCAACTGTCTCGAAGAGGTCTGCGGGGCGTGCAGCATGGTAATCAACGGCAGGGTCAGGCAAGCGTGCTCAGCGCTGGTCGACAAGCTGGAACAGCCGATCACCCTGGAGCCGATGGGCACGTTTCCCGTCGAAAAAGACCTGGCAGTCAACCGCAAACGGATGTTTGACGCGCTGAGGAGCATCAAGGGCTGGATCACGATCGACGGCACGTACGCACTGGGAGCGGGACCGCGGATGTCGCAGGAGCAGCAGCAGGAGTCATACGCCTATGCCACCTGCATGACCTGCGGCTGCTGTCTGGAAGCGTGCCCCAATGTAAACGACCACTCGCCTTACCTGGGACCGCAGGCGATGGCGCAGATCCGCTACTTCAACGCCCACCCCACCGGGGCGATGATGCGGCAGCAGAGACTGGATGTGGCTGCTGGGGACGGCGGGATCGCCAACTGCGGCAGCTCGCAAAACTGCGTGCAGGTCTGTCCCAAGGAGATTCCGCTGACGAAGGCCTTGGGCGAATTAAATCGGGATGCCAACCGGCATGTCTGGAAGAGGTGGTTTCGCTCATGAGAGAAGTTCACTACGACGAGATTGTGGAAGCGGTGGCAGATCTATGCCAGAAGGCCAACTACGACCTGGGCGAAGATGTGGTGGAGGCCTTCAAGCGGGCATTGCGAACCGAGGTCTCGGAGACGGGGCGCGACGTGCTGTCCCAATTGATCGAAAATGCCGAGATCGCTTCTGCCGAGCGGGTGCCGATGTGTCAGGATACCGGGATTGCCGTCTTTTTGGTGGAGTTGGGACAGGACTGCCGCATCGTCGGGGGGAGCTTGTACGACGCGATCAACGCGGGAGTGCGCAAGGGATACGGTGAAGGGTATCTGCGCAATTCCATCGTCGGTCATCCGCTGGAACGCGTCAACACAGGCGATAACGCCCCGGCCGTGATACACGTGGAATTGGTCGCCGGGGATCGAATGGCGATTCACTTTTCAGCCAAGGGCGGCGGCAGCGAAAACATGAGCGCGCTGAAAATGCTGAAGCCGTCAGACGGACTGGACGGGGTCAAGGCGTTTATTCTCGATACGGTTCGGAACGCCGGCCCCAACGCCTGTCCGCCGATGGTCGTCGGCGTGGGTATCGGCGGCACGTTTGAAAAGGCGGCCTACCTGGCGAAAAAGTCGCTGTTCCGCCCCATTGGCGAACGCAGTCCGCGTCCGGAGCTTGCCGCTCTTGAGGAAGAACTGATGCAGGCGTGCAACAAACTGGGCATCGGACCGCAGGGGATGGGCGGCCGGACGACGGCGCTGGACGTGAAGATTGAGATCTACCCGTGCCACATCGCCGCCCTGCCTGTCGCGGTCAACATCAACTGCCACGCCAGCCGCCACAAGCATGCCGTACTGTAAGGAGGAGAGGGACGATGGAGGCCAAACACATATCCGCCCCGCTGACCGACGAGACGGCAGCCAATCTGCGCGCGGGTGACCGGGTGTTGATCAGCGGCGTCGTCTACACGGCGCGGGACGCCGCCCACAAGCGGATGATCGAAGCGCTGGACAGAGGAGAAACCTTGCCGTTTGACATCAAAGGCCAAGTGATATACTACGTCGGCCCGACACCGGCAAAGCCGGGACAGGTGATCGGGTCGGCGGGACCGACCACGAGCGGACGGATGGACAAATACGCCCCGCGCCTGCTGGAACTGGGCTTGAAGGGGATGATCGGCAAAGGATACCGCAATCAGGAGGTAAAGGACGCGATCGTTCAGAACAGGGCTGTCTACTTCGCAGCGGTCGGCGGCTCGGGGGCGCTGCTGGCGAAGGCGATCAAATCACAAGAACTGGTGGCGTATGAGGACCTCGGCCCGGAAGCAATCCGACGGTTGGTCATCGAGAACTTCCCGGCAGTGGTGATCAACGACATGTACGGCCAAGACCTGTACCTGCAGGGTGCACAGCAGTACAAACAGGAGTGAGGAGGATTTCAACCATGACGTTGTTTCGTTCGTGGATGTTCATCCCCGGCAACCAGCCGCGCCGGTTGGCCAAGGCGGGGGAACTGGCGGCAGACGTTTTGATCTACGATCTGGAAGACGCTGTGCCGTTGACAGAGAAGGAGCAGGCCAGGCAGCTGGTGCGGCAGGCACTAGAGGAAAACAAAGGCCGCGTGCAGTACGTTCGGGTCAATGACCCGTCCACGCCGTTTTTCCTGAGCGACATCGGCGGCGTCGTCAGTCCGGAAACCGCCGGGATCGTGCTGCCCAAAGCGGCGGGCAAGGAGCAGATACTGGCCGCCTGCAGCCAGCTTGCCTTGGTAGAAGCACAGCACAACCTGCCGACTGGCGTAACGGAAATCGTCCCGTTGATCGAGTCGGCCGCCGGACTCTACCGCGCCTATGAGATCGCTACTGCCAGCAGCAGGGTGAAGCGGCTGGCTTTTGGCTCGGTGGATTTTACCCTCGATATCGGCGCGCAGCTGACCGCAGAGGGCAAAGAGATCTTGTACGCCCGTTCGCAGTTGGTGGTCATCTCCCGGGCGGCAGAGATCGAGCCGCCGATCGATGCCGTGTTTGTCCAGGTGAAGGACGCAGATGGGCTGAAACGGGATGCCTTGTTGGCCAGGCAGCTCGGCTTTCAGGGCAAGCTGGCGATCCACCCCGACCAGCTTCCGGTCATCCATCAGGCATTTTCGCCGACAGCGGAGGAAATCGCAGAGGCGCAGGCCATCGCCGCCGCTTTTGACGAAGCCGTCACGTCCGGCAGCGCGGCGATTCAGGTGAATGGCAAACTGGTCGACTACCCGGTGGCGGCGCGGGCGAAGCGGGTGCTGGAACAGGCGAGGGAGATAAATGAACCGGACCGCCCCAAACGGAAATTGAAAAGCTGAACCAGCGATCTCACTAAAACTATAAATACATGCAAGCCCTGTTTCCATCAAGGTGCAGGGCCTATTTGTATTCAAAACAGAAACTGCCGGGCAAGCACGACAGAAGCCCACACGCCATATCCCGCTTCAGCGTATGCTATATCAAATTTTACGGAGGTGGATATGGATGAGTGAGCTGTTTCCCGGCCTGTTCAGAGAGTTTGAACGCCGGTTTTGGCATGACCCTTTACGTTTGCAGCCGCTTTTTGCCGAATGGCATCAGGTTGGAGTCAAGGATCAAGGGGATGCCGTCCAGATCATCGCAAAGGTTCCCGGTCACAAGCCCGATCAATTCAAATGGCAGGCGCGTGTTGTCGGACAAAGCCTTTCTTTGAAGGGTGAACTGCAGGAAGAACAGACTGTACGCAGAGATGGAGGGGAGTTTTACAGTAAAAGGAAAACACAGCGACTGGAACAAACCGTGCTGCTGCCCGCAAATGTGAAAGATCGGCCTTCGTCGGTACGGCATGAAGGAGAGCGGCTCATCCTCGTGTATCGCAAGCAGCAGAGGCCTGTCCACGGAAGCTGGCATGCAATATATATATAGATAGAATAAGAGAAGGCCGACCAGGCCAAAATTGACGAACACTGCCGCGTACAGTATCATCAATATGATGTGGAAAAATAGGTTGAACACGGTTTGCAGATGTTTGCGGAGGTGGAACAGATGAGTGCAATCTCTCGAAAAGAGGTAGAACACGTAGCTGATTTGGCCCGGTTGCAGTTGACTGAGGACGAGATCAGCCGATATACGAAAGACCTGGATGCGATCCTGGCGTTTGCCGCGAAGCTGAATGAGCTGGACACATCCGATGTGGAGCCGACGAGCCATGCGACAGACGTGAAGAACGTCATGCGCGAAGACGTCAACAGGCCGTCGCTTCCCCGGGAAGAGGCGCTGCGCAATGCTCCCGATCAGGAAGACGGGCAGTTGAAAGTGCCTGCGGTATTTGAATAAGAGCAGCGGAAGGAGGAGACAACGTGTCTTTGTTCGATAAAAAACTGTCTGAAATACATAGCGAACTGCGCAGCAAACAGCTGTCCGCAAGCGATTTGGTCGAGGCCAGCTTGACGCGAATCAAGGAAGTGGACGGAGAAGTCAAGGCTGTGTTGACCGTGGATGAGGAAGGGGCTCTCCGCCAGGCAAAAGCGTTGGACGAGCGTCTGGCTAGGGAAAAGACCGAGCAGGGGCTGTTATTTGCCCTGCCCGCAGGAGTAAAGGACAACATCGTCACACATGGAGTGCGGACAACCTGTGCCAGCAAGTTTCTCACTAATTACGACCCGATCTACGATGCTACCGTCAGCAAAAAGCTGAAAGCGGCCGATGCCGTGATCGTAGCCAAATGCAACATGGACGAGTTTGCCATGGGGGGGTCCACAGAAAATTCCGGTTTTTACGAGACGAAAAATCCGTGGAATCCAGCGTACGTACCGGGCGGTTCCAGCGGCGGCTCGGCGGCTGCGATGGCAGCGCGGGAGTTCTTCTTCACCCTGGGTTCGGATACGGGCGGTTCGATTCGCCAGCCGGCCGCCTTTTGCGGTGTTGTCGGACTGAAACCGACGTACGGCCGGGTCTCCCGGTTTGGTCTGGTCGCGTTCGCTTCGTCGCTCGACCAGATCGGCCCGATCACCAAGAACGTGGAGGATGCCGCATACGTCCTGCAAGCGATTGCCGGCTACGACGAGTACGACTCCACGTCCGCAAAGGTGGAGGTGCCGGACTTTTTGTCGGCCCTGAGCGGAGACGTCAAGGGGCTGCGCATCGGAGTGCCGAAAGAACTGATCGGCGAAGGCATCGACAGCGAAGTCCGCGATGCCGTCCTCGCTGCCTTAAAACAATTGGAGAGCATGGGGGCCACCTGGAGCGAGGTGTCGATGCGTCATACCGAGTACGCGGTTCCGGCCTACTACTTGCTGTCCTCATCGGAGGCTTCTTCCAATCTGGCCCGCTTTGACGGCGTGAGGTACGGCGTACGGGCCGACAATGCCGACAACCTGATTGAAATGTACAAGGAGTCCCGCAGCCAGGGCTTTGGCCCGGAGGTAAAGCGGCGGATTATGCTCGGAACGTACGCGCTGTCCTCCGGCTATTACGACGCTTACTACAAAAAGGCGCAGCAGGTGCGGACGCTGATCATCCGCGACTTCACTGAGGTATTCGCCGATTTTGACGTGATTCTCCATCCGACGACGCCGACGACTGCGTTTAAACTGGGCGATCACATCGACGATCCGGTAAAAATGTACCTGGAAGACATTTGTACGGTACCTGTCAACCTAGCCGGGCTGCCGGCGATCAGCGTTCCCTGCGGGTTTTCGTCCAAGGGCCTGCCGATCGGCATGCAGATCGTTGGGAAGGCGTTTGACGAGTCTACCATCTTGCGCGTGGCCCACGCCTACGAACAGGCGACTACCCATCATCTCAAGAAGCCGGAACTGGTGAGGGGGGAAACGAGATGAGCCAATTTGAAACGGTAATCGGCTTGGAAGTACACGCCGAGCTGTCTACGAATAGCAAAATCTTTTGCGGCTGCCCGACGACGTTTGGCGCACCGCCCAATACGCATACCTGCCCGATCTGTTTGGGCCATCCGGGCGTCCTGCCGGTGACGAACAAGCAGGCGGTAGAGTTTGCGATGAAAGCGGCCCTCGCACTCAACTGCGAGATTTCCCGCGAAACTAAATTTGACCGAAAAAATTACTTTTATCCAGACTTGCCCAAGGCGTACCAAATCTCGCAGTACGACCAGCCGATCGGCAAAAACGGCTGGATCGACATTGAAGTGAACGGCGAAAAGAAGCGAATCGGGATTAACCGCCTGCACCTGGAGGAAGACGCCGGGAAGCTGACCCATGCCGAGTACGGCGGCGGCACGCTGGTGGACTACAACCGCGTTGGCGTTCCGCTGGTGGAGATCGTCTCCGAGCCGGATATCAGCTCGCCGGAAGAAGCCAAGGCGTATCTGGAAAAGCTGAAGGCGATCCTGCAATACACGGAAGTCTCGGATGTGAGAATGGAACAAGGTTCGCTTCGCTGCGACGCCAACGTCTCCATCCGCCCAGTCGGACAAAAAGAGCTGGGCACCAAGACAGAGCTGAAGAACATGAACTCCTTCCGCAACGTGCAGTTGGGACTGGAGTACGAAGTGGAACGGCAGCGGGAAGTGGTCACATCTGGAGGCAAAGTGACCCAGGAGACGCGACGCTGGGATGAGGCAGGCAAAAAGACAATCGTCATGCGCTCTAAAGAGGAAGCGCACGACTACCGCTACTTCCCTGATCCCGACCTGGTGCGGATGCAGATCTCCGAAGAGTGGATCGAGGCGGTCAAAGCGACGATCCCTGAACTGCCAGACGCACGGCAGGCCCGCTACATCGACGAATACGGCCTGTCTCGTGAAGACGCCGGGGTCATCACGATCTCCAAAGACTCTGCCGACTTCTTCGACGAGGCGGTCAAGACCGGCGCAGACCCCAAAGCGGTCGCCAACTGGCTGATGGGCGATCTGTTCGGCTACCTGAATGCCAACAACCTCGAACTGGCGGATGTAAAGATCACGCCGCAAGGGCTGGGCGAGATGATCAAACTGATCGAGAAGGGCACGATCTCGACCAAGATCGCCAAAGTCGTCTTCAAGGAGATGGTCGAGACCGGCAAAGAGCCGGCCAAGATCGTCGAGGAGCAGGGATTGGTGCAGATCAGCGACGAGGGCGAACTGAAGCGCATCGTCGACGAAGTCATCGCCGCCAACCCGCAATCTGTCGAAGACTACAAGGCAGGGAAAAAGCAGGCGGTCGGCTACCTGGTCGGACAAGTCATGAAGCAGACCAAGGGCAAGGCCAACCCGCCGATGGTCAACAAGCTGCTCGTAGAGGCGATAGAACAACTGTAATTCCTGTCATTATAAGCAACCTGAGTCCGATGTTCATGCGGGCTTGGGTTGTTTTCTATTACCAAATGGACAGAGCCACCCAACAAATTAGCTATAGAATTCACTTTTTATTCATTATAATTAGTGTGACTATTGTATAGGTGGTGTGTAGATTGTCCAAAACATTTTTACACATATCAAGGTTTTTGTTTGGCTTTATTTTCCTCGTTGCCGGTATAAATGGCTATTTTGTCATCTTAGGTCTTGAACCATTTATAGCAACTAGTCCTGATGCAATGGCGTTATTCGAATTTCAATATCTGCTAGTCTTTGAAAAGTCATTAGAAATTTTATGTGGTATTTTACTATTGGTTAATCGGTTTGTCCCATTAGTACTTGCAATATTATCACCAATTGTGGCCAACATTTTCTTGCTTCATTTATTCCTCGATCATTCTTTACTTCCATTAGCAGTAATTCTTGTCATCATGCAAGGTTACTTATTGTTTTGTTACAGAAAAAACTTTACAAGTTTATTGGAGAAAAAACCTTTTTAATTTGGAAGGAAGTATAGAAGTTGGCTTTGACCAAACTGCATGGAGGGGGATAAAATGAAGCACTTTATCGTATTCGGGGCGAGCAAAGGATTGGGGGACGCCTTGGCAAAAGGGCTGCCTGAACCAGGCGACAAGGTCTGGATCGTTTCGCGGAGCCGTCCCAGGAGCCTGGAGCGGGAAGACGGTGTCCAAAGATACTGGGTCGAAGCCGATCTGTCCGATGATGCCGCAAGCGGTCAGATTGCAGCAGCCCTGCAAGGGGAGAAGCTGGATGTGCTGATCTACAACGTCGGAATTTGGGAGAGCAAGGGCTTTTCGGCTGACTACGACTTTGAACAGGACGATCCGCAAGAGATTTCCAATCTTATCCATGTCAATGTTACCTCGCCGATACTGTGCATCCAAAAGCTGCTGCCCAATCTGAAAAAGTCGGAGAAGGCCAACATCTTCCTGATTGGCTCCAGCGCCGGTCTGGAAAATACCAACAACAGCCAGGTGTCGTTCGTCGCGTCCAAATTCGGATTGCGCGGGATCGGCCATTCCTTGCGGGAACACGCGCGGAGGTACGGCATCGGTGTCACCTGCATCAACCCGGGTGAGCTTGCTGCGGAAGTCCCCTACGAAGCGGGGGCTGAAAAAGCCATTTCTGCATACGAAGGCACGCGAATCCCGGTGCAGGACATCGTATCGTTGGTCAAATGCATAGTCAGCCTGTCAAAAGTCTCCTGTGTAAAAGAGATCGATATTCCGGCAATGACTGATACAAACGCGTAAGCGAAATCACTTGAGTAAAATATTTGGTAATTTCAGAATATTTATTGACATTGGTAGATTTTATCACGTATGATGAACATGGTCCGGCGTCTGTCCCTGCAGTGCCGGATTCTACATATGGGCAAAACAAACAGGCTGAGCCAATTTCTTTCGCAGGAGGCGAACGAAGCAGTGAAAAAGATACTGATGATGTTGTTGTCAGTGATGCTCCTTTTCAGCGTTTTTGCGGGATCCGGTTTTGCCGTTGACTCCAAGGAAATAGCTGACACTGTCTATGTAAACGGCAATATTTACACAGTGGACAACCGCAGTGAAAAGGCCAGCGAAATGGCGATCAAAGGACAGAAGCTCATCTTTGTCGGAAAACATGGGACCGCCAAGAATTACATCGGACCCAATACCAAGGTCATCGATTTGCAGGGGAAAACAGTCATTCCGGGATTAAATGACGGACACTTGCATTTCCCGTCCATCGGAATCAATCTGCTTCAAATTAACGGGTTTAACAAGCCCAAGGAGGAAATCCTGAAGCTTGTGAAGGAAGAAGCGGCACGCCGTCAGCCGGGCGAGTGGATTTTGGGGTATGGCTGGAACCATGAACTGTGGCCGGACAAGAAATTTCCGACCAGGCAGGAGCTTGATGCCGCGGCTCCCAACAACCCGGTATTGCTTGACAGGGTAGACGGGCATTCCATTTGGGTCAACTCCAAAGCTTTGGAGATCGGCGGCATCACAAAGGATACGGCCGATCCCCAAGGGGGCGAGATCATCCGCGACAGCAAGGCAGAGCCTACGGGCGTCCTGATTGATACCGCTGGCGGACCTGTGCAGGCAAAAGTGCCGGACTACAGCGATGAGCGGGTTCAAGAAGGGCTGCTCAAGGCGCAGCAGGAACTGTTCTCCAACGGCATTACGAGTGCGACTGATGCAGGGACGCATCTGAGTTACATCAACGATATGAAAAAGCTCTACGAAAAAGGCGAGCTAAAAGTCAGGCTGAACGTCATGGTAGCCAACGGCGAGGGCGGCGCAACAGGTGAAAGTCTCGAATACTATTATAAAAACGGTCCGGAGAGGGGCTTGTTCCAAGACCGCTTAAACGTCAGTTCGGTCAAACTCATCGGAGACGGATCGCTCGGTTCCCGCAGCGCGGCTCTGTTGGCGGACTACAGCGACCGTCCGGGCCATAAAGGCAACTACCGTTTTACAGATGAAGAATTATACCGCTTGGTCAAGGAAGCCCGCCAGCACGGTTGGCAAGTAGCGACCCACGCGATCGGCGACGGGGCGATCCTGCAGGCGATCAATACGTATGAAAAGGTGCTGAAAGAGAATCCGCTTCCCGATCACCGCTGGAGAATTGAACATTTTCAAGTGGCCAACGCCAGCGAAATTCAGCGCATTGCCGACCTCGGCATCATTCCCTCGATGCAGCCGACGCATGCCACTTCCGACAAAAATATGGCTGAGAATCGGGTGGGGCCGGAGCGCATCAAATACGCCTACGCCTGGCGCAAGACGCTGGATGCCGGCACCCATATCATCGGCGGATCGGATGCTCCGGTAGAGCTGGTAAATCCCTTCCACGGCATATATGCGGCCGTGACCCGCATGGATCGCGAAGGAACTCCGGCCGGGGGCTGGTATCCGGAAGAGAAGATGACCAGAACGGAAGCGCTCAAAGCATTCACCATCTGGGCGGCCGAAGGATCGTTTGAAGAGAGCATCAAAGGGTCGCTGGAGGCGGGAAAACTGGCCGACTTCATCGTCATCGACCGGGATTTGATGACTTGCCCGCAAGAGGAATTAAAAGATATTACCGTGCTGACAACCGTAGTCGGCGGAGAAGTAGTCTATCAGAAATGATTTGAGTTGTATGACAGCAGAGCCCCAAACGAGTGATCAACTCGTTTGGGGCCTGTTTGCATGGGGGCCAATAAAAGAAAAGAAATATTGACGATTGGACAAATTATTCGTATATTTTAAATTAATTAAAATTAACGACGGTATTTCCAATATCTTCACTCCAACATCAGGACACTTCATGGCAGGCTTGGCTTTGGCCGGAATCTCCTGGGTCAAATGGGCTAAGTGGATTCTTCCGTTGATCATCATTCAGTATGTGTTGGGGGCTGTTTTCGTGACAATTGCTCTCATTTGATTGGGGATTCTTGATGTAAAAAGGAGAGGTAAGCATGAAGATTTCATCCGTCAGCATCTATGCCATCAGGCTGCCGCTGATCCGGCCGTTTATCGTATCCTACGATACCTACCGCGATATGCCGACGATTCTGGTCAAGGTGGAGACAGATGACGGCCAGTTCGGATACGGCGAGGCGACGCCGGACGAACATGTGACAGGGGAGACTTGGGAGAGCACCTGTACGGTCCTGCAATACAGGCTGGCTCCTGCCATCCTCGGGGAAAGTCCATTTCAGATCGAGCGGATTCACGAGAAGATGTCCGCGGCCGTCTACGGCTGTCCGGCGGCAAAAGCGGCAATCGACATCGCCTGCTACGATCTGATGGGAAAAGCCTCCAACCAGCCCGTTTACAACCTACTAGGGGGAAAGTATCATGACTCGCTTGCCGTCCCTTATGTGATCAGCATCCTCGATCCAGAGGCCATGGCCCGAGAAGCGGCCGATGCGGTGAAGGCAGGCTACACGACGATCAAGGCAAAAGTGGGCACCGACCCTGTCGTTGACATTGAGCGCATTCGAGCGGTCAGGCAGGCTATCGGCGACAGTGTTCCCATGCGTGTGGACGCCAATCAGGGCTGGAAAAACAGGGCATCCGCGATGTTCGTCCTCAAACAGGTGGAGGACTGCATGATGGACTGGATCGAGCAGCCGGTGCTCGCGGATGACATCACTGCCTTGGCGGAGGTTCGCAGGCAGACGCACATTCCCGTCATGGTGGATGAAGGCGTGCATGGCGACCGGGAGATGCGTGAGGTCATCGCCAAACAGGCCGCCGATAAGCTGAACATCAAGCTGATGAAGTGCGGAGGTCTCTACCCGGCATTAAGGCTGGTCAGCCAGGCGGAGATGGCGGGCATCGAGTGCATGGTCGGTTCGATGGTCGAATCGGCTGTCGCTACGGCAGCCGGTGCTCACCTCGCCAGTGCCAAGCGCAACATCATCGCCAACGAAATGGTCGGTCCGCTGATGTTCTCCCGTGACGTGGCTGTGATGAATTATCAGGGCAGCAGGCTGTACCTCGGGGAGAAGCCGGGATTGGGGCTGGACGTGGACGATGCAGCCGTCAGGGAACTTGCCGTGATGACAGAGAAAATCAGCATCTAGGATGAAAAGCCGCAGCCGGATGAAGCTGCGGCTTTCATCAACTATTTGTAAGAAACCGCCAGGCTGGCCTATAATGAAGAGAGAATGTAACGAGGGGGAAAAACGATGAAGATCCAGTCAGTAACCGGTGAACAAATACCGCCGGGCAAAGGCGGTTCGCCGGCAGATACCTTTACTCGCTCCGTCGCCACCTATGAGGCAGGCAATGAAACGAAAACGCTTACCGTGACATATCCAAAATACTTTGAAAAAGTGTTGGCCGAGAAGGGCATCTACGACCAGGAGGCAGAAGGCGTACCGGTCAACCAATTGGCGGCGGCGCTTTTTTTGGAGAAACATCCCGATGTGAAAACGAGCCGCCAGTACTTCAACGACGAAGCGAGCTTCCTCGTATTGTTTGACGGTTTTTCGCTGGCGGCCTTCAAGGAAAAGCACGGAACGGCGATCACTGCCTGAGCATGAAGGGGTGGAGCCCAGAGCATTGACAAAGCAAAAGCAAAACATAGTAGTAAGGGCATCAGACATAGGGAAGGAGCTTTTATTAAGCAAACTTGCCTAATGTCTGATGCCCTTTATTTCAGATTTCAGAACAGCATCATTCATTTTTCCTTACATCATTTGTAAGTGTTTCTAGTCTTTTATACTGGTTACAATGTGTATAGCTCAATTCGATAATAATTTCGGAAAATGATAAAAAGAAAGGAGCTTATACAGTGGTCAGACAAGGAAAATTACTAGAGGTTCAAGACTTACAAAAAAACTACGGAAAGAAAAACAACATAACAAAAGCTTTAAACGGTGTTAGTTTTGATATTCTCCCAGGAGAATTCTTAGGAATAATGGGACCAAGCGGATCTGGTAAAACTACATTATTAAACTGCATTGCAACCATAATAAAACCAACATCCGGGCGTGTACTTTTAAATGGGAAAAACATCAGTGCTTTTGACAGTAAGGATTTAGCGGAGTATCGCGGCAGTCGAATTGGGTATTTGTTTCAAGACTTCGCATTACTGGATAATCTCACCGGACAAGAAAATATACTCTTACCATTATCTATTCATGGAATGGATTTTGCAAAAGCACGAGCTAAATTAGATGAGCTAGCAGGTTTTTTAGAAATTACAGATATTCTTAACAAATTCCCATCTCAGATGTCTGGGGGACAAAAGCAAAGGGTAGCCGCTGCACGCAGTTTGATTTCTGATCCAGATATCGTTCTTGCGGATGAACCGACAGGGGCATTGGACACACGCTCTGCAAAAACTTTAATGAATAAGTTGGAAGGTATTAATAAAAGTACTGGAAGAACGATTTTAATGGTTACCCACGACCCTAATGCAGCAAGCTTTTGCTCAAGAATCCTGTTTATTCAAGATGGTGTCATATTTCATGAACTGCGCCACAAACAAGATGAGTCTCGCGAGAAATTTTATGAAAGAATTTTAAAGTTATTAGCTCAGCTTGGGGGAGGAAGCGCAAATGTTCTCTAGGCTTATCTATCGGAATGCGAAACGAAGTCGCAAGGAGAATTTCATCTACTTTGCAACCCTTGTAACAGCAGTAGCCTCGTTTTATATCATTCTTTCGCTGGGGAAACAAGATGTTATATTATTCTTAAGGGAGTTTGAAAGCAATTCGATTGATAAACTCTTAGCTCTAATGCCAATTGTCTATGGATTTGCGTTATTTTTATTGTTTTTCTTGATTTTATTTGCTAATCGGTACCAATTAAATCGCAGAAGTAAAGAATTTGGGCTTTTTCTCATGTTAGGAATGCGAAAGGAACGCCTTGTCCTCCAACTTTTAGCAGAGGGGCTCATTACTTCTATTTTGGCACTCATTGGAGGCATTTTAATAGGCGGATTTTTAGCAGAAATCATCAGCTTGACGGTTTCTAAATTAGTCGGTCAGGGAATTATCGGCCATCAAATAAGCTTGTCGGTTGGTGCGATTTTCTTTACCATAATCGGTTTTTTATTCATCCAGTTTATAGCATTAGTCATTCTTGGTGGAAGACTATTCCATCAAGAGGTACATCAATTACTTTATGAGCAAATGGATAAGAAACAAGATATGGGGCATTTTAAAGGCAATGTACTCAATATTTTAGCAGGTTCGGTCTTGCTGGGTGCTTCCTATTGGATTGTTTTGTATCATTTTATGGACTTTGCAGGACTCCTTCTGTTTGTGGCATTGGGTCTCGGAAGTTTAGGGACGATCCTTTTTATGAGGGGATTTGGAAAATTACTAGGCTTATTGGCAGGCTTGTCCGAGCGTAAATCTACCAAAGGACTGCGCATATTTACATTAAGGCAGTTTCAAGAGAACATCGCTAATAGATCTGCCTCTGTTGCAGTAACATCGATTCTCATCACGTTGTCTATCATTTTGATAGCAAATGGTGCTTCAACTATTTTGAGTTCAGGAAGTAATTTATATAATAGAAATTCCTCGGTATATGATTTTACTGTTAACGGAAATAGCCAAAAGGTCGAGGATTTTCTTACTTCAAAAAAAATGGCACCATATGTAGAGGACTTGAACCTCCTGGAAATGGGAAGGATGAAACATCAGGGCGAGCGCCTGGAAGATGGTATGCCGTTGTCATTCGTTGATTGGTCTAAATTAAGAGAGCAAATTATTATGGCTCTGCCAAGCAACTATAAAGAGCAAGTTTTATCTGGAGAAATGCAGGGGTACAGCATCAGTTCGGAAAACCCTGAAGCACTTAATCTGTTTGGGGTCCTGGAGATGGATACAACAACACCATACCTCATTCCTGAATCATCTTATAACGGACTTTTGGAAGCTATTGGGGAAAAACCGCTGAACCTGCATTCAGATGAAATTGCTTTATACTTTAATCCGGATTTTATGCCTATGGATCATCTGGATCGTTTGCCTGTACTAGATCATATTCTTGAAAAGGCTGCTAAAGAAGGGCAATCTTTGATGAGCATTCATGATCAGGCAATATATATACGTCCGTCAATTCCGATGAGAGGACTAGTAGCAGATCGTTCAGTACAAATTTTTTCAGCATTTATCGTCCCGGATCATATGTTTGAACAATTATTAGATACAGAAACCTATATGTCGTATTGGAATTTCCGAATCCCGCAAAAGATGCAAGAGCAACAAGGATTAATGACCCCGATGATGGAGGCGAGAGATCTCTTAAAATCTTCAGGCCTCGCGTTTGAAAGTTATTTACAAAACTTTGGACGCAAACTTTTCTACGTCGTTGCCGGAAGTTATACGATTCTGTATATGGGATTCTTATTCCTGATTATTGCCTGTACGGTATTAGCTTTACAATTTTTGACACAGATGAAGCAGACAGGACAACGCTATGTAACGCTTTCCATGTTGGGCGCAAAACGGAACCAAATGAAAAAATCTATGCATAGACAGGTGTTGTGGACCTTTCTGTTGCCTATGTCTCTTGCCTGCGTGAGTGGAGCTGTTGGCATAAGGGCTATGATTTCATCTGTTGTTATTTACATCGAAAACCAAGCGTTGCTGTATCCAATTGCCCTTACCTTTGCCTGTATTATAATCGTAATTTTGGCGATTTATGGATTAGCGGTCGCCCGTTCAGCAGATCATGAGATAGATAAATTGCGTTGGAAGCCGAATATAGATTAAGAAGCCGTTACATTTTTCATCGAAGGAGGTGCTGAAGTGGCGAGGATTGCAATTGTTGAAGATGATTCATGGATGAGAGAAGAGTTAATGGATATATTGCAAAAAGCTGGTTATGAAGCAGCAGCCATTACAGATTTTCATGATATAGCTCTTCAAATAGCCACTTTGGCACCAGACTTGGTCTTATTAGACATCAATTTACCGGAACAATCAGGATTTGACATATGCAAAAGTCTAAAATCAAAGGGGATTGGTCCAATATTGATTCTTACATCTAGAGATAAGTTACAAGATGAATTACATGGTCTTCATTTAGGTGCAGATGATTATCTCACAAAACCGTGTAATCGAGATCGATTGTTAGCGCGCATTCAGAACCTGCTAAGAAGATATGAAGGACAACCGGGCTTGATAAATGGTGGCAGTTTTTCGCTAGACCCAAATACCTTTACTTTGTATAAGGGATCCGAGTCGCTATTACTATCAGCTAATGAAGGAAAAATTTTATTGGCTTTAGTACAGAATCAACCTGAGATCGTATCCAAGTCAACACTGAGTGAACTTGTATGGGGAACAGACCAATATATAGACGAAAATGCCCTTCAAGTAAATCTCACTCGCTTACGAAAAACACTGCGGCAATTAAACTTGGAGAATCAAATTGAGACAATAAGGGGTCAGGGTTATCGACTTAGAGGGAGGTGAAACCATGAAGTGGATAAAGCAAATCTATGATTGTTTTCATGCGTATAAGCTATGGTTTCTTATGTTGATGGCTGCAAGCCTCCTTTTTGGTTTTTTAGCTTGGTTGGCTTACCCTGAAACCTTTACGGTGTTAGTAGGACTCATGATGGTTTTTACCTTAGCGATGATATCGTTGGCTGTATTCATTGTCATTCGAAAGCAAAAAATAATAGAAGCTGCCTTTCAAGATTTTTTGTTAGAACCGAATGAGACGAACGAAGAAATATTATGCGGGGTATCTCCTAAGACACATTGGTCCTTTATCCGTAGAATGGGAAGTGTCATAAGATCATATCAGTCGGAACTTAAAGGTAAAGTCACCCAGTTGACCGATTATGAAAACTATATAGAAGGATGGGTTCACGAAATTAAAAAGCCTCTGTCATTATTGACATTGGTATTAGATAACCGCAGTGACGAAATGTCTCCGCTTGTTAGACAGCGTATGTTTCATGTCAGAGATCAAATGCTTGGAGACGTGGAGCGAATTTTGTATTTTGCAAGACTTGGGGCTGCTCATAAAGATTATATTTTTGAGTCTATAAACTTACTGGCATTTTGCAAACAGACAATCGAAGACCATCAAACCCTACTAGAGGAATCTGGCTTTCAAATACAGTTCATAGGGGAAGAGATGGCAGTTTTTTCTGACCGTAAAGGATTAGCTTTTATAGTAGAACAAATAATCGCTAATAGTACGAAATACGTTGCACAGAATCAGGATCGTCCAATTTTGAAATTTGAAACGGTTTATGACAAAGTGAGTGATCAGATCATCTTACATATTAGTGATAATGGACCTGGTGTATCTGAAGAAGATTTACCATTTATTTTTGATAAGGGCTTTACCGGAAGGAGAGGTACTTATACAAGACAAGCAACAGGTATGGGACTCTTCTTGGTGAGCAAGATGGCTTATGATTTGGCCATTCAGTTGGATGCAAAATCAGAGCCTGGTTCGGGGTTGATCATATCGCTACTATTTCCCAATGTGAAACAGTAAGCTATAACCATACATGAATGAGTTAATGCTTAGATAATGAAATTTTCCTGAACAGGTGCTTGAAGTTCAAAGGGGTAATCGTTCGTCCGAAACGATTGCCCCTTTTCTTATGCTTAGAGAATGAAGGCCATGTTTTTTCTTTACAGCGTAACATTGTTATGTTACACTCATTTCCGAAGGTGGTGCACGCTATATGGAACAGGACCTTATCTCGAAAAAGGAGCTGCTTGAACTGACAGGCATTTCATACGGCCAGCTTTACAGATGGAAGCGGAAAAATTTGATTCCAGAGGACTGGTTTATCCGCAAGTCTACGTTTACCGGCCAGGAGACGTTTTTCCCCAGAGAGAAAATTCTCGCCAGAATCGATAAGATCATCCACATGAAAGACGATCTGTCGTTGGATGAATTGGCCGATGTGTTTTCGCCCAACCTGGCTGAACTGGCTGTTATGAAGGAGGAATTGATCAAACGTAACATTGTTTCAAGTGAATCGCTTCATTTGTACACAGAGCAGCTGGGTGATGCAAAGGTGTTTCCCTTTGAAAAAATTCTGTACGTCTACATCTTGGATCAGCTGCTCCGAACAGGGGATATCAGCCTGGAAGAAGGGAAAATGCTGCTGCGGGTCTTGGATGACCACTACCCGAAGTTTCAGAGCAAAAACGGTGAATTGGTCTTCATTCGCAAGATGGGGGTTTCCGCGTTCTTTTTGCTGTCGACCCCGGCTGACATCTACTTCGAACCAGGGGTAAAGGTGGTAACCCGGCTCAACCTGGCAAGCAGCATCGAGGAGTTAAAGATAAAAATATCGTAACGGAGGGACTTGCCTTTATGGAAAAGCAAAAGGGGCGCGACCTGAAGGTATCGGGGATCGCAAATGCGTCCGGCGGTGCCTATGATAAGGCGAAAATCGAAGGGATTGGAAAAGTGCACGGCGATCTGGATTGCAACGATCTCAAAATGGACGGGAAGTGCACGATCAAAGGAAACGTAAAAGCGGGAGTGGCCGACATCGACGGCATGGCGACCATTGCGGGCAGCATGTCGGCGGATAAGCTGACGATCGATGGCTACGCGAGTATCGGCGGCGGCTTCAGCGGTGAAGAGCTTGAGGTGGAGGGCTACCTCTCTGTAGCGGAAAACTGCCAGGCGGAAACATGTGTGATTAACGGGGGGGTTACCATAAGCGGACTCTTGAACGCCGGGACGATTCAGCTCAAACTATACGGCAACTCCCGGGTGAAGGAAATAGGCGGCGAGGCCATCCAGGTCAAAAAAGGAAGCAAACGGTTTTCCCCCTTGCCTACTTTTCCCTTCGTATCCTTCACCTCCAAGCTTACCGTGGATACCATCGAAGGCGACGAGATCTACCTGGAGGCGACTCAGGCGAGGATCGTCAGGGGTAACCATGTCACCATCGGCCCTGGCTGTGAGATCGAACGGGTCGAATACAGAGAGGAGTTTCAGCAGGATAAGGGAGCGAGAGTAGGATCTCATGAAAAGATGTAACGAACCTGAACAATCGGGAGGAAACATGTATGGAAAATCATCAACAGCTGCCTGATTTAAAGATTACCGGCACGTCCAATTCGGCGGGCGGCGTCTTTGGAAAAGTAAAGATCACGGGAGAAGGCTATGTGGAGGATGACCTGGAATGCCTCGAATTTAGCTGTACAGGTGTCGCCGACATCAAAGGGAACTTCCAGGCGGCGGACGTATCTGTTCGAGGGGTCATGACGGTTGCGGGAAATACGCAAGCAGATAAAACAGTTATCAACGGTGAGGCGGATTTTGACGGAGAGGTATCCGTAAAGGAAATGAGGTGTAACGGCGTGGCCAACCTCAAAAAGAACCTCATAAGCGAAGAAGTAAGAGTCTGGGGAAACGTATCCGTCCAGGGAAACTGCGAGACTGAACGTTTTCTCGTCAAAGGCGGTTTTACCACCCAGGGACTGCTGAACGCCGGCAATATCGACGTGCAGATGTATTGGCCCTGCCAGGCGGCGGAGATCGGGGGAGAGCGGATCACGGTAAAAAAATCGGCTTCGCTGAAAAACATGCTGAAGTCTATCTGGGGGCTGTTTCAGTCCGACCCGCCTCAGCCGAAGCTTACCGCCGATGTCATCGAGGGCGACGAAATCTATCTGGAACACACCGAAGCAAAAATCGTCAGGGGAAACCATATTACCATCGGTCCCGGCTGCGAGATCGAACTGGTTGAATACAAGCGAAGCTTCCAGCAGGCAAAAGACACGCAGGTGCACGACAGCAAGGAGATATAAGGGAAGTGAAAAGAACGGAAATGTGTAAGTTCATTTTAAAAAAGCGGTAAACGGCATTTGGAGCCGTACCGCTTTTTTTGTGATAATCGGGCCGGTTTATCCGGTAAACAGTCTGCCCCAGCCCTTTATGGACCGCGGATTGATGTCGACCATTTTCAACGCTTGCCAGAGTACGACCGCGATCGTATCGTACAGTGTCATATGATAGGTTTGCTCATAGTACTCCGCCCGATTGATTGCGGGGAAGTTGGTGCAGACGATGCTGAGGGCGTCGGCCGGCAGTGCGGATACGGATTTGATCATGCCCTCGATCCTGTCGTAATCGACGAGGCTGAAGGAGCGATTGACCGTCTGGCTGCATCCTTCCATGCGGAGTACTTCGATGCCGTGTTCCCGGTACTGTTTGGCGATCCGTTCATTGATTTCCGGAATGTAAGGGGTGACGAGGTGACATGTTTTTACATCGTTTTCGGCAAACGCCTCCAACTGGGCGAGCATGGAGGTGGTGGCAGGGATTCCGGTTACTTTTGTAATCTGCGAACACAGCTCTCTGTCTACATCGAAGCCCAGCCAGCCGCCAGAGGTTCCGTTCCAGGCAATCACGTCTACCTCGGCATGAGCCAACAGCTCGGCAGCCCGCAGCATCGGCTCGAAGTCAAACTGCCGCAGGGCATCTTGCTCCAGCGAGATCTTCGTCACTTCAAATCGGGAAAAATGGCAGGTTACCTCCGGCAGATCGTTCAGCATTCGCGAGCAGACGGGCTCCAGGATTGTGTTGGATGACGGAGTGAGCATGCCGATTTTTTTGGGTTCTTTCATCGTGAATTCTCCTTTCCATGACTTCCTACTTTTTTCGTGTGGTCGATCAGCGACGATGCTCCTGCCAGCAGCAGTCCGGCGATCGCAAAGATCATCAGGACGAGGAAATACGCTCCGGTGGCCGAAACGATAAAGCCGACGTAGATCGGGGTAGTGACACCAGCGATATTTCCGGAAAAATTCATGCATCCGCCGACGATGCCGACGTGTTCGCGCCTGGAGATGGCCGCCGGCACGCTCCAGTACAGTCCGCCCCAGCGTAAGAAAAACAGCGCAGTAGACAGCAGTGCAATGGCCATGGGGAGAGAAGTGGTTTTGCTCAGGAAGAAAATGGACAGGGAGGTCATGATTCCGGCGATCGCCAAAAGCGTCCGCATCACCGTATTATGGCCTCCTCCCCTGGCCCGCCAGGCATCGGCAATCCATCCGCCGATGATTTCCCCGACGAATCCGGCACCGAAAATGATCAAGACTGACCCGCCGATGGTACTGATGTTGACGTTTTGGGTCTTGGCCAGGTAAGACGGTCCCCAGGTCATCAAGCCGTAAAAGACGGTGTTGAAGGAAAACCAGCCCAGGCACATGCACCAGAAATTGCGTGCCTTCAGGTAATCCTTTATGCCGGCCTTTCCGTTCGCCTGGCTTTTGGCCAGTTCATATTCGGCTGCAAGCGAGGTTTGGATATACTGGCGTTCGGCTTCGTTTATCCGGCGATGGGTTGAAGGGGTTCCTCTGATGACCAGCCAGGCCAGCCAGGCGCAAATCAGCGTCAAAATGCCGGCGCCGATCAATGCCCCGCGCCATCCGCCAAACCACGCCATAAAGGCTACAATGATCGGTCCGCCAATCGCTGTGCCCAAAGGGGCGCCGCTGTCTAAGATGGTGGCTCCGCGCCCTCTTTCGGCAGAAGTCAACCAGACTGACTGCAGCTTGGCTCCGCCCGGGTAGACAGGGGCCTCCGTGATTCCGAGCAGCACGCGCAGGAAGATCAGTGTTTTACTGCTGTGAATAAACCCTGTCAGTGTCTGGACAATCCCCCAGGCAACGGCTGCCCCGACCACCACTTTATCCGGCCGGTAGCGGTCCGCGAGCCACCCGGACGGGATCTGCATCAGTGCATACCCCCAGAAAAATGAGCTGAGAATGAGTCCGACAATCCTGGGGTCCAAGTCCAAATCCTTTTGGATTGCCGGCATGGCAATCGAGAGGACAGCGCGGTCGACGTAGTTGATGGTAACGAGCAATAGCAGCATGAGAAACACTTGCCAACGCACCCTGGTAGGTCTGCCGGGATCAAGGCCGGCATACGGACCTGCATTTCCTTGTCGCTTCACTTCCATCGGAATACCCCCTTTACGCTCGATTTGGTTTGAAAACCTCTAACAGATGGTGAACCGGGCATCACCTCCGCGGACTTAGATCTTCCTGGCTGGTCTGGAAAACCTCGCTTAAGGACAGGGGATATTTGGGAATCCCGTCAAAATCGAGACAGTTTTCGATCTCTTTCAGATGTTCCGACATGAGGCGTTCTGCCAGTTGTTCATTTCCTTCAATCATGGCGTTGACGATCTGATCGTGTTCCAGTGAACCGCACAGCTTCAACTGCCTGTGGCCGTAATAGGCCATGATGACGTAATTTAAGCTGATCAATTCTTCAATATAGCGGTATCCGAAGGAATTGCCGGCCAGTTCTGCGATTTTTAAGTGAAAGTCGCAGGAGATTTGCAGCGCTTCAAACAGGTCCCCTTCTGTGCTTGCCCGCCGCTCTTCAGAAATCATCGCTTTGAGCTGGCGGATGTGGTCCTGGGTAAGATGCTTGCAGGCTTGCCGAGTCGCCGCAGCCTCCAGGGTTTTGCGCATCTCAAAGACTTCCCTAGCCTGATCCACACTGGGACAGGCGACGAACGTCCCTTTATGGGGAATGATGGTCACTAGCTTCTCATGGGCCAGTCTGCGCAAAACGTTGCGGATCGGAGTCCTGCTTACGCCAAACGATTCTGCCAGGATATCCTCTACCAACTGCGTGTTGGGAGCCAGCTTTTGCTGAATGATCGCCTGTTTGATCGCTTTGTAGATTTCTTGTTCGGCTACTTGTGTCATCCCGGTTTGGCCTCCTTTGCATACAAGCGATTGTATGGAGAATTGGATGCTGGATTGTATACAATTCCATCCAAAAGAAAGTACGGTCAGCACGAAGTTACGGCTGATTTCAACTCGACCGATTTGTTTCTTATTAAGAAACGATGGTTCTATTTTTGTTTTCATCAATATAACACGATAAGGCGATTAATATCAACTAAATATTCCGAAAATTAAAAATACAATATTCCGAAACAGTCCAATCATGTACAAAGCAAGGAGACGAAAGATGGAACCAATCACAGGCAAGAATGAAAGCGCTTTATACTATAATCTTACACAAGGAGGGGAGAGAATATGTTGGATGAGCGCTCATCAACCTTATTAAAACTGATCACCTCCAGCCGGACAGCCACGTTCAAAGAGCTGACGCAGCAGATGAGCTGCACCAGGCGTCAAATCGTCTACGACCTGGCCAAGATCAATCAGTGGTTGAACAGCCAGGGACTCCCCCTGATCGCCAATCAGCGGGCCCGTGGCTTGACGGCGGACACCGCGGTTCGAGAGTTTGTGCTGCGCTCTCCCCCGCAGGTGAAATTTTCAACGTATCTATTGTCAAAAGAAGAACGGGTCTTTTGCATCATCATCCAGTTGTTCGTTCGCGACGAGCACATCTCGCTCTTTCATTTTACTTCGCGCTTCAAAACCAGCCGCAATACCGCCTTGGCGGACATCCAAAGGGCAAATCAATATGCCGGGAGCTTTCAAGTTGCTGTCGTCTATACGCGGGGGAAAGGGTATCATCTGGCGGGCGAGGAGCGGAACAAACGCTCTTTGGTGATGAAATGCATCTCGCGCCTGCTCCATCAAGTGAACGGGATGCGGATCCTGGAGCGGGTGTTGGCGGACAAGCAAAAGGAATCCGTTTTTCCGGCGCGGTTCGCATGTGCGTGTTCGGCGCTAAAGGAGGCGGAAGATGCGCTGCAGCTGGTCTACGTCGAGGAAAAAGTCAACGCGATAGCTGTATTTTTGGCGATTCTGTTCAGTCGGGGGGATGAGCGGCAGCACGTTGATTTTAGTCAGGAAGAACAAATGCTGCTCAGGCAAACGCGCGAATTTGATGCCGCCAAGCTCCTGATCGCCAGGTGCGGCCAGGACGACGACGAATTGGAAGTCTGCTATATCGCACTGCTGCTATTGAGCATCAGCTTGAAGCGTTCGGACTATCAGATCGACTCCAAGCACATGCAGATGCTCTACCAGCTTATTTTGGCCGTTGTGGAAGAATTTGAACTGCTTGCCTGTGTCGCCTTTGCTGATCGAAAAAAGGTGATCGAAACCTTGTTTCTCCATATGAAACCAGCCTATTACCGAATCGTGTTTCAAATTCCGATCACCAATCCGTTTTTGCAGCAAATCAAAACGGAGCATTTCGATTTGTTTACGCTTGTGAAAAAGGCGTGGGAGCGTTTTGAACATGTTGTCGGCATCCCCCTTCCTGAGGACGAAATCGCCTATTTGACCCTTCACTTCGGGGCGCTGCTGGAAGCGCAGGGCGGGTTGCACATTCGGCGCAAGCAGGCGATCATCATCTGTCCAAACGGCGTTGGGACCTCCAACATGCTGAAGGAACAGATCGAAAAGCTGGTTCCGGAGATCTCGATCACGGCGGCCATTTCACTGCGCGAATTTCAGGAGGAACATGAAACACAGTGCGATTTGATTTTTTCCACAGTCTTCATTCAAACCGAAAAACCGGTCATTGTCGTCAACCCGATCTTGTCCAGTCTGGACAAGGCGACGATTCTGCGCGAAGTCTATACGATCGTACACGGCAAAAGCCGGGTTGCGCCGAGCGTGCAGGACATCATGCAGACAGTCAAGCGGTTTGCCGTCGTCGCCGATGAAGATGGGCTGCGCAGCGCGCTGACGACGGCGTTAACCGGCTCGATGGCTGAAAATATCAGGAGGTACAAACCCGTGCTAAAGGAACTGCTCACAGAAGATATGATTCAACTTCACGAAAGAGTTAAGGATTGGGAAGAGGCCATTACGCTTGCATCACAGCCCCTGATCGGCATCCATGCGATTGAAGCGCGTTATGTGGAGGCGATGATCCAGAACATCCGCCGTTTGGGGCCGTACATCGTCCTCACGCCCCGCGTCGCCGTTCCGCACGCCCGGCCGGAAGACGGCGTCAAGAAAGTCGGCATCAGTCTGTTGAAGCTGTCCGAGGAGGTGGCCTTTTCGGAAGAGAGCGACCGCAGAGCCAATCTGATCTTCGTCCTCGCCGCCATCGACAGCGAAACCCACTTGCGGGCACTCGGACAGCTGACAGAGTTGATCTCGGAGACGGACAACGTCGACAAGCTGATCGCCGCGAAGCAAAAAGAGGAAATTTTGCAAATGGTCGAGCACTACAGCCGGCAGTAAATCAAGTTCGGTTGAAAAAATGGAATGGAGGGGTTGGCATGTTAAGCATTATCACAGTATGTGGAAACGGGATTGGCAGCAGCCTGATGCTGAAGATGAAGGTGGAGGAGATCTGCGATGAACACGGCATTGCGGTGAGCGTAGACTCTTCGGACTTCAACGCGGCCAAAAGCAAGACGTGCGATCTGATCATTACGATCAAAGAGCTGGCGTCGCAATTTGAAAATCGGCGGGTCGCCGTGGTCAGAAGCTATGTCAACAAAAAGAAAATCGAAGAGGATGTACTGGAGATCATCAAACAGTTGTCCGCTGCCAAGTAAGCAGCGATCAAATGGATGGAAATGGGGGATCGTGAATGTCTGCATTAACCGGTTTGCTGCAATTTCTTCGGGATGTGCTGAGCCAGCCTGCCCTGCTGATCGGTCTGATGGCTTTTATCGGGCTGGTCGCGCTGCGCAGGCCCGGGCATAAAATCCTGACCGGGACCCTCGGGCCGATCCTGGGGTACCTCATGCTGGGCGCCGGAGCGGATGTGATCGTAGCCAGTCTCGATCCGCTAGGCAAAATGATCGAGACGGGATTTCACATCACGGGTGTGGTGCCGAACAACGAGGCGATCGTCTCTGTCGCGCAAAAAGTGCTGGGCGTGGAAACGATGTCGATCCTGGTCACGGGACTCGTCTTCAACCTGTTGATTGCCCGTTTTACCAAGTATAAGTACGTTTTTTTGACCGGACATCATAGTTTTTTTATGGCGTGCTTGCTCTCTGCCGTGTTGAAAACCTCCGGAATGGCCGGGGCGGAACTGGTACTGGTAGGTGGATTTATCCTCGGGGCTTGGAGCGCGATCTCCCCGGCGATCGGCCAAAAAAGCACCCTGAAGGTAACCGACGGCGATGAACTGGCGATGGGTCACTTCGGCAGCATCGGCTATTACCTGTCGGCATGGGTCGGAAAATTCGTCGGGAAGCCGGAGGAGAGCACAGAGAAGGTGGAGATCCCGGAAAAGTGGCGCTTTCTCAGGGATACGACGATCTCAACCGCGTTGGTCATGGTGATTTTTTACCTGATCGCGGCGATCGCTGCCGGACCTGCCTTTGTGGCGACGCTCTCTGGCGGCACATCGGCCTACTTGTTCGCAGTGATGACTGCTCTCAAGTTTGCTATCGGAGTCGCCGTGGTCTACTCCGGCGTTCGCATGATCCTGGCCGATCTGATCCCGGCCTTTCAGGGGATCGCCACCAAGATCATCCCGAACGCGATCCCTGCAGTCGATTGCGCGGTATTCTTCACGTATGCTCCGACGGCGGTCATCATCGGCTTTGTCAGCAGCTTCGTCGGCGGGCTGATCGGCATGTTCATCCTGGGCGCTTTGGGCGGCGTGCTGATCATCCCCGGCCTGGTTCCCCACTTCTTCTGCGGAGCGACGGCAGGCATCTACGGCAACGCCACCGGCGGAAGGAAAGGAGCGATCGTAGGCGCCTTCGTCAACGGATTGGCGATCAGCTTCCTGCCGGCTCTGCTGCTGCCCGTGCTAGGTCAGTTAGGGTTTGAGAACACGACCTTTGGGGATGCAGACTTTGGCGTGCTGGGCATTTTGTTCGGCCAGGCGGCCAATCTGATCGGCTCGTTCGGCGTTTACCTGTTGGCGGCTGTCATGCTGATCGCCCTGGTCATCCCTAACTTTGTCCGGACGAAGTCATCCGCGCTCAACAATTACGAAGAAAGCATGTGAACAAGGGATAGAAACGGGGGAAAAACGATGAATCAGTTGACGATCAAGTTATTTGCCGACGGCGCCGTATTGGATGAGATGGTTGCGGCTTACCGCTCAGGCGTAGTAAAAGGGTTTACGACGAACCCCTCCTTGATGCGAAAGGCCGGGATTGCCGATTACGAAGCGTTCGCCAAGGAAGCGGTGGCCCGCATACCCGACATGCCGATCTCGTTTGAAGTGTTTTCAGATGATTTTGAGATCATGGAGCAAGAAGCCCGAAAGATCGCAGGCTGGGGAGATCTGGTGTACATCAAGATTCCCGTGATGAACGCGAGGGGAGAATCTTCCCTTCCGCTCATTCGCAAGCTGTCCGCGGAAGGGTTTTCGCTTAACATCACGGCGATCCTGACGACGGAGCAGGTGGAACAGACAGTGGCTGCCTTTGCGCCCGGGACCAAGAACATCGTCTCTGTCTTTGCAGGAAGGATCGCAGACTCGGGAGTCGATCCGGTGCCGTATATGAAACAGGCCGCCGCGATCTGTCATTCGGCAGCCGGGACGGAACTGTTGTGGGCCAGCTCGCGGGAGCTGCTGAATATCCTCCAGGCGCAGGAGTGCGGCTGCGACATCATCACCTGCACCCCGGATATCCTGGGCAAACTGCCGCAGATCGGCAAAGATCTCTGGCAGATTTCGCTGGAGACGGTCCAGATGTTTGCCAAGGACAGCAAGCAGTCGGGTTATTCGATTCTGGGGGCCGGGTGAAACCAAAAAAATAGGGAAAAATAGCACGTTGGCTTATAACCGGCGTGCTGTTTTTTTGTTTTTCCCTTTTGAATATACAAAAAACTTATGGTACAATCTAAAAAAGAATATTATTCTTCATATTTAATTTAAAATGAAGAATATTTTACTTTACCGGAGGTTCTACTATGGATGACTACAAACAGGGAAGACTTATGGACGACAACTTGTTAGCAGAGCTGCGTCAAAAATTTGCCTTTCTCGATTTTGACCCTGACTATGGGGAAAGACTGTTTTTTGACAATTCCGGCGGTTCTCTCCGCTTAACAGATGCCGTCACCGTGAAAGAAAAAATTGACCTGCTTCCAGATTGTCCGGAAAGGTATCATCAGCGGGCCAACGATTTTAATGAGATGATGGATAGATGTACCCAAGATGTATTGCATGTCATGTTTGGTGCCAAGTCCGGTTCTTTACTTACCGAATTAACGGCGTCTCAGACCATGTTCAACATGGTAGCAACTGTCATTGAGAATGTCTCGGGTGAAAACGCTGTCACAACGAATATTGAACATCCTTCTTCGTATGATGCGGTAGAGTTCTATTGCAAAAAGAATCAGAAGGAGTTCAGGGTTGCGGAAGCAAACCGCCATACGGGGTTTGTCGACCCGGAAGCAATCGCCGAGAAAATCGATGAGAACACGATTTTATTAAGTGTGATTGCTTCAAGCAACATCTCCGGCAACATCATGGATCTGGAAAATATCATCAAAGCCGCAAGAGCAAAAAAGCCCGATCTCTACATTATTGTCGATGCCGTACAGCACATGCCGCACGGGACCCTCGATGTGGAAAAGCTCGGGATAGATGGAGCCAACTTCGCGCCGTATAAGTTCATGGCATCAAGAGGAATAGGGTTTGCCTACGTCTCGGACAGACTGTCCAAACTTCCGCACAGGAAACTCCTTGCCAAGGATGACAAGGTCTGGGAACTTGGATCTCCCGCCCCCGCGCTTTACGCCTCCATGTCTGCCGTGATGGACTATGTATGCTGGCTTGGTTCCTGGAACGGCGAGGCTGACGATCTATCTAGAAGGGATTTATATCTAAAGGGCATGGAGAAGATCGTTTTTCATGAAAGAGCCCTGCTGCATCGCCTTCTTGAGGGCAGCGATAAGATCGAAGGATTAAGGCATATGGACAAAGTAAAGGTCTTTGCCGATGATCCGGACCTGACCAAAAGGGATCTGATTGTTGCGATGGGGATTGACGGAAAAGATTTTGAGCAGCTGAGAAAAGAGTATCAGGATCGGGGCGTCACCGTCTATGAAAGGGTCAATACGAGCGTTTATTCCAAACGTATCCTTGAAGCGATTGGCATAACCGGCGCGATCAGAGTTTCCCCTTTCCACTGCCATACTGCAGATGAAATCGATACATTTTTAGCTATAACGAAACAGCTTGCACATTCATAAACAAGGGGGGTCCATATGAAGAAGAAAAAATTCGGTCTCGGCTCAAAAGTATTCATGGGGTTTGTCGCAGGAATTATTCTGGGTCTCATCTTTAAAGAAAAAGCGTTAGTCCTGAAGCCCATTGGAGATATCTTCCTGACCTTGATTAAGATGATCGTCGTTCCGCTCATTTTCTTCTCCATCACATCCGGCATCTCAAGTATCGGAGATATCCAAAAGCTCAAGAGAATCGGCACAAAAACATTGTTGTATTATGTGGTGACCACCTTGGCAGCCGGTGTAATCGGTCTTTTGGTTGCGAACATCTTAAAGCCTGGCCATGGAGTCGTGATTGACAATATCGGAGCTGCATCCCAATATGAAGCTTCCAATATCCCTACCTTAGGGGAAACGATATTAGGCATCTTTCCGGCCAACCCTGTAAAGGCCCTGGCTGACGGCAACCTCATGCAAATAATCATATTCTCGATCTTCCTGGGTATTTCCATTACGTTAATTGGACACAAATCGGAAACGCTGAAGAAGTTATTTCATGAGGGGACGGAAGCCATGTACAAGATGACCGCGATTATTATGGGCTTTTCCCCGATAGGTGTCGCTGCACTCATGGCTTGTACGATCGGAGAATATGGCTTAAAAATATTTGGACCGCTTGGCAAATTCATCCTGGTTGATTATGTTGGACTGATTTTGGTCATCGTACTCATGTACTTAGGTATGTTAAAATTCTTGGCAAAATTCCCCCTTTCCGCCTTTTTCAAATCGATCGGCAAGATTTGGCTGGTGACAGCAAGTACAACTAGCAGCTCGGGAACATTGCCTGTGACGATTTCTGTTACGGAAAGCGACTATAAGGTAAAAAGTGAATTGGCCCAATTTACGCTGCCGATAGGGGCAACCATGAACATGAATGGTGCGGTTGTTTATTACTCTGCCGCCGTTATCTTTGTATCGCAAATCTACGGAATCGATATGCCGTTAAGTCAGCAGCTGCTTGTCGTCGTTTTGACTACGCTGGTTTCCATCGGATCCCCTGGCATTCCCGGCGGCGGAATCGTCATGACCATCATGCTGTTAACGTCGCTTGGGCTCCCCATGGAGATCGTCGGTATGATTGCGGGTATCTACAGAATACTGGACATGGGACATACCACTTTGAATGTTACAGGTGACGTAGTCAGCACATTATGTATCGCGCGCAGTGAAAATATGTTTGAAAATGAACATCTTACGCCTGCAAATAAGGCTGTCTGACAAAAACTGTCGCAGTTGTAAAAGGTCGAATCCGAGACAAAAGAAAGGTTGCAACACGCATGCAGCCTCTCTTTTTTTATGGAAGGTTGTGTTAATACATGTCAAGATCACTGATGTATGTATTGATTCTTTCAAGCTTTTCCTTGTTTTGAATACCCGTTGCTCTGTTTATATGAGAACAAATCAACTCTGTTAGAAATAATACCGGCGTGTACGAGTTATAAAAAGCATTGCTGTCCACGGAAACTAAAAGCAGTACATCGGCAAACTGGGCGATGGGAGCAGTCGCTTTATCCGTGATGATGATCACTTTCGCTTTTGCTTCGCTTGCCATTTTTGCAGCAGTAAAATCCACATGTGAATACCTTGGGAATGACAATATAATGACACAATCATCCTCGCGGCAGTTGGCCAAAGTATCAAATGGCGTGAATGAATTGCTGCTGTTTATCACGACATGATCGATGATCATATTGAGTAATAATCCCATGATATCTGTTAAACCCGTTCTGGCTCTGCTGCCGATTATGTAAACTCTCCGTGCGTTTATAATATAATTCGTTGTTTTATTTAACTCATCTAATGTGTTTTTTTCCGAGATGGAACGGATATTTTTTTCCAATATTTTTAAATTATCATTTAACAGATCGGCATCCTTCACTTTATCGTAGCTCAGTTTTAATCTTTCAGAAGGGATGGTGACATCGTCAGAAATAGCCAGACTGCTTTCATAGCACAATTCTCGTAGATATTTTTGAAAATCGCTGTATCCCGCGAACCCTAATTTTCTCGAAAACCGGATGATCGTCGCATTGCTCACGTGCAATCTGTTGGCTAACTCCGTGGATGTTATGAAACAGGCATCTGTCAGGTTATCCAAAATATATTCTGCGACCAAATCTTCCTTTTTGGTTAATTGGGAATTGCTGATGATTGACTTCAATGGCTTTACAGACGAGTCCATTTGATAGACCTCCATAAATCGGATGGTTTCTTAACGTTCGTACACAAGGAATGACGTGTAATAAATTATACAGGGAAATACTGTACATTACCAAAAAAGGCTATCATGAACAATAAAAGGAGACAAGTGCTGGTAAGGGTTCCGGTCCCCCAAAAAAATGTCCCCCCTTTTTCAGTCTGATTCATTTATAATAATTATTATAAAGTACCTCTTGAAAGTGAGGTTTCACCAGTGAAGACAGGTGTGCTAGTAATCGGGCACGGGTCCAGCGACCAATCGTGGGTGGAACTGGTCGATGATGCGATCAGCCAGCTGGATGTACCGGTGCCGGTCGTAGCCGGTTTTCTGGAAATGGTCGAAGGACGGCTGATCAAAGACGGCATTCGCGAACTGGAGCGGCAGGGAGTGGAAAGGATCATCGCCGTACCGCTGTTCGTCTCTTCAGGAAGTACGCATATAGATGAGATCGGATACGTGTTGGGGGTTTATGATAAGATCGAATTGGATGAAGAGTTGGAGCGCATCGAGACCGGCGCGGACATCGTCTACTGCGATCCAATGGACAATCACCCGCTAATCGTGGATATTTTGCTCGAGCGGGTCAAGGAATTGTCCCGGGATCCGGCTTCCGAAACGGTTTTTCTGGTCGGACACGGAGCAGATGAAGGGAAGTACCACGCCAAGTGGGAAAATGTCATGCAAAAGCTGGCGATGACGATTCGCGAACAGGGCGGGTTCCGTGAAGCAGCTTACGGCACGATGCATCCGGACAATGTCCGTGAACGAGCCCAGGAGATGACCCACAAGAATCGAACGCTGGTCGTCCCCATTTTCCTCAGCGAAGGCTACTTTACAAAAAAGGTGATCCCTGCTAAACTTGTAGGCCTGGAATACGTATATAATGGAAAGACCTACTTGCCGCATCCTTATGTGGCGCGCTGGATGCAGGATGTCATCACTCATCAACTGAGCAAAGCATAATATTTTCGTAGGAATCGAAGGCACCCTCCGCAATGGCGAAACAGGGTGCCTTTTGCAGGATTGGCCGGGTATTTTGTAGTAAAGGCAGGGGAGTACATTGATCGAAGTAGAGGCTGTGACCAAACGCTTCAAGCAGGTGGTCGCCGTAGACGGCATCACATTTACCGTACAATCCGGGGAAGTGCTTGGCCTCTTGGGGGAAAACGGGGCCGGCAAAACGACGACGATGCGGATCATGGCAACGGTGCTGGAGCCCTCGGAAGGGGATATTCGCATCGATGGTTTTTCAGTCAGGAAGCAGCCGATGGAGGTCAGGCGCCGCCTGGGACTGCTGTTCGGCGGAGAGGTAGGGCTGTACAACAGATTGACGGCGAGAGAAAACATCAGTTACTTTGGAAGACTGTACGGACTTGGCGAGCGCCAATTGGCCGAGCGTGTAAAGCAGCTGAGCCGTGCCTTAGGCATGGAAGAATTTCTCGATCGGCGGGTGGGGCCGTTTTCCCGCGGGATGAAGCAGAAGGTGGCGATTGCCCGTTCACTGGTGCACGATCCCCAGGTCATCCTGCTCGACGAGCCGACTACCGGTCTCGACGTAAGTGCGGCCGGCATCTTTCGCCGTCTCATCAACTCCCTGAAGGCGGAGGGGAAAACGATTCTCTTCTCCAGTCACAACATGGGCGAAATCGAAAAGCTGTGCGACCGGATCATCATCATGCACAAAGGCAGGCTGATCTTCGAAGGCACGGTCCCGGCGCTGCGGAAAACCTACGAATTGCATGATCTGGACGATATCTTCATTCGGGCCATCGGAGAGGAGAGCTAAGGTGAACGGACGCCATATCAGACTTGTATTTCAAAAAGAATTCACGGATTTGCTGCGGGACCGGAAGACCTGGATCGGTGCCCTTGTCATTCCCATCGTCGTCATTCCGCTGGTCTTTCTGATCCTGGGCTCAGCGATGAGCAGCGTGGAGAAGGAAGCGCGGGCGTACATTCCGCTGGCTGTGGCCGGACCGCAGGAACACCCGCTCGTTTCGCAGCTGCGGGCATTGCCGGGAGTCGCCCTGCTGCATCCCGCCGATCCGATAACTGCGTTAAAACAGGCGGAGGTCCGGGCGGTGATCCAGTTTCCGGCGGACTTTGACCAGCGGGTGAAGAGCGGGCAGCAGGCCCGGCTGACTGTCTTTTACGATCCGTCCAACCAGAAGTCTTCCTACGCCCGCGAGGTGATCGAGCAGGCGGTGAAGGAGTATGAAACAAAGCTGGTGGACCAGCGCCTTCGCTCCGCCGGGCTTACCCGCGAGGCGATCCAGCCGGTCGCGGCCGAGTTTTCCAGCATCGCGTCCGATGAGAAGATGACAGGCAGCCTGCTGTCCACGATCATTCCGCTGATGCTGATCCTTTCGCTGATCTCGGGCGGGATGCCGGCAGCCACCGATCTGGTCGCCGGGGAGAAAGAGCGCGGGACGCTGGAATCGCTGATCAGTGCGCCGATCGGCAGCAGCAATGTACTGACGGCCAAGCTGCTGGCGGTGATGATCATGAGCGGAGTGAGTGCGATCGCTTCGCTGGTCAGCCTTACCCTGATCTTTTCCGCCGTGCCGCTGGGCAATGCCAATGTCACCTTCTCGCTTGGCTTTTTCCACGCCGATTCGCTGGCCGTCTTGATCGTCATGCTTCTCCTGCTTGCAGCGATGTTTGCCGGCCTGGAGCTGGCGATCAGTACTGCAGCCAAGTCGTTTAAGGAAGCGCAGACCTACATGTCGCCGATTATCTTTGTCGGGATGGTCCCCGCCTACATGATCATGCCGCTCAATCCGGTCGACGTTCCGTTTCTGTATTACGTGCTGCCCATCTTCAACGGCATCGCGATTTTCAAGGAGATTTTTTACGGAGATCTGGTCGCGTGGCATGCGCTAGTCGCGATCCTGTCTTCGCTGGTCTACGTCAGCCTGGCTATCGGCATCGCATCTCGCCTCTTCCGCAAAGAGTCGCTGATCATGCGCTAGTCAACTTAAAAAGGAACACCCCAAACGGTCAGATCGCTGCACCTGGTTTGGGGTGTTTTCGTGTCGGATGATTTTCCTTTTTCTGATGAAATATTCCAACTATAATGGGAACAGAACATATATACGAAAAAAGGTGGTTGCCAATGGTAAACCGGTTCTATCTGGGGGCATTCTTTGTATTTCTGTCGGCAAGCGGTTTTGCGATGATTCCGATTTTCGCTACCTTCGCGTATCGGGCAGAGGTAAGCGTGTTTACTTTGCTGTTTTTGCGGTTTTTGCTTGCGGCAGTGTTTTTTCTGATCTACCTTTTTGCCGGCAAAAAGCACAGCTTGAAAAGCGGGAGCAAGATTCCCTACTTTCCGCTGTTTATCCTGGGCGGCGTACTGTACACCCTGCAGTCGCTCACCTTTTTTTCTTCTGTCCAATATATTCCCAGTGGGCTTGCATCCTTGCTGTTGTATACTTTTCCGATTTTTGTCGCGCTGCTTTCCTTTTTGATCGATAAAGAACGGCTGACTGTCCACGTACTGGCTTCCATCGTGTTGTCGATTGTCGGCTTGGCTTTGGCGATGGGGAAAATCGTCGGCGAAATCAATCCGCTCGGCGTAGTGCTGGCGCTGTCGGCAGCAGTCTGCTACTCCTTGTATATCGTCATCGGCAACCGCGTGGTCAAACAACTGTCCCCGGTCGTGACGACGGCATTTATCACTGTGTTCGCCACGGTTTCGTTTTTCTTCATCGGGTTGTCTACAGGCAGCCTTACGTTCCAGATGTCTGGGCAGGGATGGGCGGCGGTGGCAGCGACAGCGCTCGTCTGCACGATTCTGTCACTGGTCACCTTTTTTCGCGGGTTGGAGCTGATCGGTTCCACCAAGGCATCCATCCTCAGCATGCTTGAGCCTGTCGTGACGATCAGTATGGCGTTCTTGCTGCTGGGTGAACGCCTCACCGGGCTGCAAATGGTCGGCGCTTTGGCCGTGATCTCCGGGGCGATATGGATTGTCGTCGGGCAGGGACGTCAGAAGCAGCAGCCCCGCGACGGTCAGCAGCCCGGCGCACCCATGCCGTAGAGCCGAGAGCGGACAAGCCATGCCCCGCCGATGATCCCGGCGTCATTGCCCAAAGCGGCCGGGAGAATGTCGCAGATGGCATAAGCGGGGGCAAACCGGGAGAAATAATGCCGGACCCGGTCAAAAAGCTCGGGGCCTGCCTGTGAGACCCCGCCGCCGAAGACGATCCTGGCGGGGTTTAAGAGGACGGCAAGGTGGGAACAGGCCAGTCCCAGGTAATAGGACGCCCGGTCGATGACGGCGATCGCCGACTCGTCATGGGCCGAAGCCGCCGCAAACACGTCTTTGGCCGTCAGTTTTCCCTGCGTGGCGAGTGTGGCGGCGAGGATTTTGCTGCTGCCTGCTCTCGCAGCGCGTTCGGCTTCCCGGATGATCGCGGTCGCCGATGCGAAGGTCTCCAAACAGCCGGTTCGTCCGCAGCTGCATACGGGGCCGCCTTTCGTTTCCATCGTCATGTGGCCGATCTCCCCGCCGCCGCCGCTGGCGCCGCCCACGATCTGCCCGTTGAGGATGATGCCGCAGCCGATGCCGGTTCCCAGCGTGAGAGCCACCAGGTCTTTGGCACCCCGTCCCGCCCCCAGCCACATCTCGCCGAGCGCAGCGAGATTTGCGTCATTTTCTGCGTAAACCGGCACGTTGACCTGCTGTTCCAGGATGTCAACCAGCATCGTCTGCTTCCAGCCGAGGTTGACCGCCTCAAGGACAATCCCCGCAGCCGGATCGACAGGTCCCGGTATTCCTGCGCCGATTCCCAGCAATTTTGAATTGGGGATGCCTGTCTTAGCCAACAGAGCCTCAACCAGATCGCGCATCTGGGCGATGACGCTGCCCGCCTCTGCCCCAACCAGGGTTGTTGCTGTTTTTTTCCGAATCATCTTCCCTTCCATCGTGAACAAAGCGGCTTTGATCGACGTGCCGCCTACGTCTACTCCGGCAATAATCTTCTGCTCCAAGATAAACACCTTCCTTGCCGTTAGAATATTCTGTACTATGCTTCCGGTATGAATCCAAAGCATAGCAATTTTCAAATTGGGCGATACAGGATATGATGGAAGAGATACATGGAGGACATGTTGGCTGAAAGGAGGGCACTCATGAAGCGTGCTCGTCTAATATACAACCCGACATCAGGTCGGGAGAATGTGCGTCGGCGCCTCGCGGATATTTTGGAGGTATTGGAGACAGCCGGCTACGAGACTTCTGCCCATGCTACGCGCGGCGAACATGACGCCAGCGAGGAAGCGGAGCAGGCGGTGCGCCGCGGCTTTGATCTGGTGATTGCGGCCGGCGGCGACGGCACGATCTACGAGGTCATCAACGGTATTGCGGAGAAGAAAAATCGCCCGGCCCTAGGCATCATCCCCTGCGGTACGAGCAACGATTTTGCCCGTGCGGTTGGCATTCCGAAGTCGGTCACCCGCTCGTGCGAGATTATCGCCAGCGGAAAAACGAAGAAAATCGACCTGGGGAAAATTAACGACCGCTATTTTATCAATATCGCCGGGGGCGGCTCGCTTACGGAACTTACCTATGAAGTGCCGATCAAAATGAAGACGATGATCGGACAGCTCGCTTACTATGTGAAAGGCATCGAGAAGCTTCCGTTTATCCACCCCACCCATGTGCGCATGGAGACGAGGGAACGGGTCGTCGTCGACGAGGAGATCATGCTGTTTCTCATTGCCAACAGCCATTCGGTCGGAGGGTTTAATCGGATCGCGCCGAAGGCAGACCTCACAGACGGGAAACTGGACTGCATCGTTCTGAAGAAGACCAGTTTGCCTGAATTTATTCGTTTGGCAACCATGGCCCTCAAGGGAGACCATATCAAAGACCCCAATGTAATCTACTTTCAGACGAATTACGTAAAAGCGACTTCGCTGGATGCCAAAACAGTCCAGCTCAATCTCGACGGCGAGCTGGGAGGCCAGCTGCCGTGCGAATGCATCGCGCTGCCAGGGCATCTGGAAGTGTTTGTTCCATAAAGACGCAACAACTATCATGATAAAGGAGTTTGTCTCATTGCCAAAGACGTCAAAGCGAAAAAAACACGTACAAAATCAAAACAAGGCAGCCGCACTAACCGACCTGCCGGTGCAACTGAATCAGACGGTGGAATTGGAGATCAGCGGACTGACGCATGAGGGGGCGGGGGTAGGCAGGTACGAGGGCTACACGCTCTTCGTACCGCAAGCACTGCCCGGCGACCGCATCCGCGCCGAGGTCGTTCACGTCAAAAAGAATTACGGCTTCGCCCGCTTGCTGGACGTGCTGGCGGAAAGTCCGCACCGCGTCCAACCGCCCTGCCCGGTGTTTGACCGCTGCGGCGGCTGTTCGCTGCAGCACCTCGCATACGAGGAGCAGCTTCGCCACAAGCGCCAGGTCGTCGTCGACAACCTTCGGCGCATCGGCGGCATCCCGACGGAAGGGGAAGGGGCGGTCCTCGTCCACCCCACGCTCGGCATGGCCAATCCCTGGCGTTACCGCAATAAAGCGCAGGTGCCAATCGGCGAGCAGGAAGGCGGATTGGTCGGCGGCTTTTACGCCGAGCGTTCCCACACGATCATCGACATCGATCACTGCCTGATCCAGCACGAAGCCAACGACGAGGCCGTCGCCGCCGTCAAGAGAATCGCCGTCCGACTGGGCATCCAGCCCTACGACGAGAACCGCCACACCGGCTTGCTTCGCCATGTCGTCACCCGCGTCGGAGCGAATACCGGCGAGGTGATGGTCGTGCTGATCACGACGGAGGCGTTTATCCCCCAACGCGAGCTGCTGATCGAAGCCATCTGCCGGCAGCTGCCGGCAGTCAAGAGCATCGTGCAAAACATCAACCCGCACCGGACCAATGTCATCTTCGGCGACGAGACGTTCACCCTCTGGGGCCAGGATGAAATCTACGACACGATTGGACCGGTACGCTTTGCCATCTCCGCCCGATCGTTTTATCAGGTAAATCCGCAGCAGACGGAAGTCCTGTACAAGAAAACCCTGGAGTACGCCGGCCTGACCGGAGAACAGACGGTGATCGACGCCTACTGCGGCATCGGCACGATCTCGCTTTTCCTCGCGCAGCGTGCCCGCCGTGTCTACGGCGTGGAGATCGTACCCGAAGCCATCGCCGATGCCAACCGCAACGCCCGGCTCAACGGCATCGACAACGTCACCTTCGCCGTCGGCGCCGCCGAAGAGGTGATCCCCGCCTGGAAGCAGGAGGGCATCCGCGCTGACGTCATCGTCGTCGACCCGCCGCGCAAGGGATGCGACGAAGCTTTGCTGACGACGATTTTGCAGATGAGGCCCGAGCGTGTGGTGTATGTGTCGTGTAATCCGGCGACGTTGGCCAGGGATTTGAAGGTGTTGGGGGAGCTGTATGAGGTGAGGGAAGTGCAGCCGGTGGATATGTTTCCATGGACGGGGCATGTGGAGTGTTGTTCACTGTTAGTCAGCAAGGACAAATAAATCAGATGTATTGGCGGAATTAGTAAAGAGGAGCGGAGAGCTCCTCTTTTTTGTCATATAATGGATCTAGGTTGGTTCTTTCATGATTGTCATAGTTAAAAGCGGGATATTTATGGTAAAATTTAACTATTGTAATGAAAAAAAAACTACGACTGACCAATTAACATACAAAATGTATATTCT
>NZ_JBJQOQ010000032.1:0-57763 GCF_046036945.1 Brevibacillus sp. B_LB10_24
CCGCCGCCGCTTCCGGAACATACGGGTCATAGGCGATGACGCGCAGGCCTAGTGGTTTCACCTTTTGGGCCAGCGCTTGCGGGATATTTCCAAAGCCGACCAGCCCGAGCGTCCTGCCCCGCAGCCTCACAATCGGCTGAGTCACCTTGAAATCCCAGCACCCGCTCTTGACAGCTTGATTGGCGACGGCGATCTTGCGCGTCCATGCGAGCATCAATGCGAGGGCGTGATCGGAGACTTCGTCCCTGCAGTAATCCGGCACGTTGGCCACGCAGATCCCTTTTTCCGTCGCCGCCGGCAGATCAACCGTGTTGACGCCTACGCCGTAGCGGGTGATCACCCGGCAGGCTTCCAGCCGTTCGATCACCTTGCGGCTGATCGGGGCGTACTGGTTGATCAGTGCGTCTGCATCCCGGCAGGCTGCGATCACGTCTTCCTCCGTCCGGCATTGCGCGGGGACCAGCTCGATCTGCTCGCTATCCAGCACCTGCTCTTCATACCGCAAATCGGCAAACTCCCAGTCTGTAACGACAACTTTCCACTTTCGCAAATCTCACCCCTCCTCAGGTCAACCAGTGCAGCGGTACAGTAATGAGTGACGGAAACAGAATCAACAAGATCAGGATGAGGATCTCTACCAGCAAAAACGGCCAGACTCCTCTCATGATGTCTTCCATCCCGATTCTTCCGACACCGCAGGCCACGTTGAGCACCGTGCCGACCGGCGGCGTCAACAAGCCGATACAGGTGTTCACGATAAATACGACGCCAAAGTAGATCGGGTCGATGCCCGCCTCTTGAATGATGGGCATCAGTACCGGGGTCAGGATCAAAATGGTCGGCGTCAAATCCATCGCGGTGCCCACCAGCAGGACGATCGCATTGATCACAATCATCAGCAGCAGCGGATTTTCTACCAGCGGTCCCAACAATTCTGTCAGCTGCAGAGGAATGTTGGCCACCGTGATCAGCCAAGCGGAGACCATTGCCGCCGCCGCGAGAAACATCACGACACTCGTCGTCTTGGCGGAGACGATCAAGATGGAGTAGAGCTTCCGCATCGGCAGCTCCCGGTATACCGCCACTCCGACGAACAGGGCGTAAAAAGCGGCTACTACCGCCGCTTCTGTAGGGGTAAATACCCCTCCGCGAAGTCCCCCGACGATGATCACGGGCAGGATCAGAGCCCAAACTGCACCCTTCGCCGCTTCCAGGATCTCCTTTGGCGATTTGCGCGGGTAAACGTCGAATTGCCCCTTTCTTACCACGACACCCCACGTGACCATCAATCCGATGCCGATCAAAAGCCCCGGTACGATCCCCGCCATGAACAGCTTGGTGATCGAAATCCCGCTGGTGACGCCAAAGATGATCATCGGAATGCTCGGGGGAATGACGGGAGCGATGATGCCGCCCGCCGCGATTAACCCGGTTGAACGGTTCCGGTCGTACCCCGCCTTCACCATCATGGGAATCAAGATCGCCCCGAGGGCGGCTGTGTCCGCCACGGCGGAACCGGACAATCCGGCGAACAGGATACTGGCCAGGATCGCTACGTAGCCCAACCCGCCGCGGATGTGGCCGACCAGCGCCAACGCCAGCGAGATAATTCGCTTGGAAATGCCGCCCGCGTTCATCAATTCGCCTGCCAGGATGAAAAATGGAATCGCCATCAAGGGAAAATTGTCCGCACCGTTAATCAGATTTTGCGCGATGATTTGACTGTCAAAAATATCCATATAGAACATCAGGGCGACTCCGCTGAAGAGCAAGGCGAAGGCAATCGGCATGCCTAGCGCCATCACTCCCAACAGAGACCCGAGAAATATGCCCAGCGTCATCTATCTCCCGCCCTCCTGTATGGCCCCGCGGCTAGACGCCGGCAAGTCTTCTGCTGATTCGCCCGTCCGGGCCATTTGCTCAACCGTCCGATTGCCAAACAGCACCCGGTACAACTTGGCGATGATGATGACGGCCATGCATACACTCGTGACGATCCCGATCCCGTACACATAGCCGAGCGGCAAACCGGTGGCCGGAGCCGTGCTGTCCATGTTGATCAGGGTCATTTTCCAGCTGCCGTCGAGAACCAGCCAGAGCACGTAGAGGAGAAGGACATGGGTGAGCACGAACACCACTTTTTTCATTAGCGGCGAGAGCTTCTTCACAACCATGTCAACGCCCAGATGCTCGTTGTCTTGCAAAGCGCCGATTGCCCCCAGGAAGGTCATCCAGACAAACAGAAAGCGTGACATCTCTTCCGACCAGGTGATCCCCGAATTGAACAGATAGCGCAGAACGACGTTGCCGAAGACGAGAATGGCCATGAATGTCAATGCCAGAGCGATGGCGCCATTCAACAGCACATTCAGGATTTTTGAAGTTTTGTCCACCTTATCTCCTCCCTCTTTTTCAGCTACTTGGCCTGTGCCTTGATTTTCTCCGCCATTTTCTTTGCCCACGGATTCTTTTGATAGCTTTCGTCATAAAGCGGTTGGACGGCAGCTTCCATCGCCCGTATGAAGGCATCGTCAGGCTCGGTGAACTTGATTCCTTTTTCCAGGAGAAATTTCTTGTCTTCTTGATAGCTCTTTTCCAGCAGTTCCCACTCGTAATCGGCGGATTCTTGAGCTGCCTCCTCGATGATCTTTTGCTGGTCGGGTGTCAGCTGGTTCCAGAGTTTGGCGTTGATGATGTAGTCTTATTGCTCTCTCAGCTCGGGAATCAGATCCGGAGGCACCTCTCCTTGAACTGCCAGTACCAGATTTTTCGCCGCCGTCATCGCCATGTTGAACCGCGTCTGCCGGGTCGCCGAGCCGATATGGGGCAGGGTCACGACATTAGGCATGCCAAGCAGGGGATTAGCGGGTGAAACAGGTTCCTCGGCAAAAACGTCGAGGCCAGCCCCCCAGATCCGCCTCTCCTGCAGCGCCTCGATCAGCGCCGCCTCGTCCACTGTCTTGCCGCGCGACGTATTGATAAAGATCGCCGATTCCTTCATCAGGGCGAATTGCTCCCGCCCCATGAAGTGCTTTGTCTCTTCATTGAGCGGGATCATCAGGACGACAAAGTCGCTTTGCCGCAGGAGGTCCTCCAGGGAACGGTAGGACACGCCCAGCTTCTCCTCTGCATCCGGCTTGCGCCTGCGGTTGTAGTAGAGCACCTCCATGCCGAAGCCGTACTTTCCCCTAACCGCAATCGCTTCGCCGATTCTCCCCATACCGATGATGCCGAGGGTCTTTTTGTGCACATCCACTCCAAAGAGCCACTCGTCGCTCTTACTCTGCCATTTGCCTTCTTTGACATGCCGATCCAGCTCGGGCACTCTCCTGGCGGTGGATAAAATGAGCGCGAAGGCCAGGTCGGCCACCGTCTCGTCCAGGACGTAAGGCGTGTTCGTCCCCATCACGCCGCGGGATTTCATCGCTCTCCAATCCATGTTGTTGTAGCCGACCGAAATATTGCTGACCACCTTCAGACGGGGAGCGTGTTCGAGCAATTCGCTGTCAATCTGTCCGCCGACCATCAGCAATCCTTCTGTATCTGCGACCTCCTTCAGCAGTTGGCCGCGGGGGATCGGTTCATCCCCCGTCCATTTGCGATAGCTGCAGTGCTCGGCGACGTACGCTTCCACTTCCGCCGGTACCTTCGCAGCGATAAAGACATGTGGCTTCATGGTCAACCTCCTTGTACGTATCGTTACGCCTTTCTTTCCTCAATCGGATCCTTCACGATAAACCAGTAACAGAGGGCCGCACATCCGGCGATGATGCCCCCGGATACAAAAGCAAACAGGTAGGAGCCGGTCGCATCGACGATAAAGCCGGCTACAACGGGAGAAAATGCGCCGCCAAAGTATCCGCCGAAGTTCTGGATCGACCCCACGGAAGCGACCAATGCAGGCGGAGCCACATCTCCTGCCATCGCCCAGGCACTGCCGGTGATCGCGGAGATAAAGCAGAGCGCCAGCGTGAGCAGCGCCAGTGTGATCGCAATGCCCTGCACAAATGGGATGAGGATGACGACGACGGCAGCTGCCAGCGCGCAGATGCTGATCAAGCTCCGTTTGGCGTTGATCGGTGTACTGATCCCCTTATCCACCAGCTTTTTCGTGATGAATCCACCAACGATGTTTCCAAAAATGCCGCCGATCCACGGAATACTGGCGTAGATCCCCAGTTCCTGCAGCGAGATATGATGGGCTTCTACCAGATACAGCGGCAGAAAAACGAGGAAGATGTTCCAAATCCAGATGGTACAGAAAAAACCGAGGATCATGCCCCAAACGCTTCTGTAGGTAAACAGCGTCCGCCATTTGATCGGAGTTTGGTTGATGCCCTGTTCGGTACCGGCCCCGTCTGCCTGGATGTAGGCTCGCTCCTCCTCCGACAGCTTGCGGCTTTTGTCCGGGTTTTTATAAAACACAAGGAAGATGATGGCGAACACGATCCCAATCGCACCCGTGATGTAAAACAACGCCCGCCAGCCAAAGCTGACCAACAGAAACACGAGAATCGGCGGAGCGATCGCCGGCCCCCATTTGGATGAGGAGTCCCAGAAGCCCGTCGCCAACCCCCGCTCTTTTTTTGGAAACCAGTTGGCTGTGATCTTGGCCGCAGTTGGAAAACAGGGGGCCTCCCCGACGCCAAGCAGGAGCCTCGCTGCGATAAAGGAAGACATTTTGCTGACTGCGCCTGTCAGGAACGTGGCGAGACTCCACCAGATCACCGCAATGGAATAGACTTTCTTCGTTCCGAACCGGTCGATCAGCCATCCGGAAGGCAGCTGCATCATTGCGTACGACCAAGAAAATACCGTTCCCATCAACCCGATGTCTGTCTTTGTCAGCCCCAGTTCTTTCATCATTTCCGGGGCCGCAATGGACAGATTCGCCCTGTCCAGGTAGTTGATGATTCCCCCGATCAACAGCCAAATGACGACTGTCCAGCGGAAGTTCTTCCTCGTCTCCAAAGGAAGGCTTTCTTTTCTCGGCGCCAATGGTGTACTCATGGGATCTCCTCCTTTTTGTTTGACAAATAGTTGCCTTCAGTTTGTTCTATCCTATAAAACAATGTTCTACCGAGAGCTAATTGCAAGCGCTGCCATGATTTTATTGGTTTTACCATGTAAAACAAAGTTTTTATCTCTATTGATGAAATACTCATTCGACCCGGTATTTTCTGTAACAAATATACGAGCTATCGCCTCAAAACATGTCAATAAAATCCCCGTCCGTTTCTTCCTTCTCTCTTTTCTGTCGATCACAAGATTTACTTGAACAGGTGCGGCAGCCACAGGGAAATCTGCGGAATATAGCTGACCAGGAGCAAATCCACGATCAAGACAAAAAGGAAAGGAAGGACTCCTTTTGTTATTTCTTCCAGCGAAATCTTGGCGATTTGGCAGGAGATAAACAAATTAACCCCAACCGGAGGCGTACACATGCCCATTGCCAGGTTTACGATCATAACCAACCCGAAATGCACCGGATCGATTCCGAACTGCATGGCGACTGGGGTCAACAGGGGTGCCAGGATGATAATCGACGCACCAGTCTCAAAGAACATCCCGACGATAAACAAAAGCAGGTTGACCAAGAGCAAAAATACAAAGGGGTTGGTTGAAATCGTGGCAAAAAAGTCACCGACCATCTGCGGCACGCTTTCGCGGCTGAGAATCCACCCGAACAATCCCGCATTGGCAATGATAAACATGACGATCGAGGTCGTGATCACCGATTGGCCGAGAATCGGGAGCAAACTCTTCCATGTAATTTCTCTGTACACAAACATGCCGATCACAAAAGCATAGGCTACCGCCACCCCTGCGGCTTCCGTCGGCGTAAAGATCCCGCCGTAGATGCCTCCCAGGATGATAACCGGCATAATCAATGCAAGGCTCGCCTCTTTAAACGCCTGCCAGCGTCCGGGCCAGCTTACCCGCTCCTCGCTGGCATAGCCCCGCCTTTTCGCGATGAAATACACGGCAAGCAGCAGAGAAAAGCCGATTAGCAGACCGGGGATCACCCCTGCAATAAACATGTCGCCAACGGAAGTCTCCGTAGATACGGCATACAGAATCATGGGAATGCTGGGAGGAATAATCACACCCAACTCACCCGATACAGCCTGCACGCCGCCGGCAAAGTTGCGATGATACCCCCGCTTGATCATCGCCGGAATGAGGATGGTGCCCAGCGCCGCGACCGTGGCCGCGCTCGATCCGGATATCGCCCCGAAGAACATGGAAGTCACGACTGCCACTACACCTAAGCCGCCTTTGATGTGGCCGGTCAGCGAGTTGGCGAAATTGATCAGTCTCCGGGAAATTCCTCCCGATTCCATCAGCGAACCCGCTAAAATAAAGAACGGAATCGCCATCAGCGGAAAGGAATCAATCGAGGTAAATTCCCGCTGGGCCAGGATAAGGAGCGGAATTTGCCCTCCCCACCACACTGCGATTACGGAAGCCAATCCTAACGCCACCGCGATCGGCACCCCGAGGATGAGGAAACCAAATAAGGAGATGAAGAGAATGGTCGCCATCTACTTCCCGCCCTCCTTTTCGGAAAACATTTCCATGATAACGGTAACCGCATTCATGATCAGAAAGACAGAGCCAACGGGAATGCTGGCATACGCGAACGACATTGGCAGCTGCAGCGCGGCCAGCCTTTGGGTTTGAACTTTATCCATCATGTCCAGACCCTTCACCAAGAGCAGCACGAAGAAAATGATCGCCACGACATGGATGATCGTTTTTAAGATCCTTCGTTTTTGCGGGGGGAGCCGCTCGGCAAGAAACTCCACCGCAATCATCTGCTGATGACGCAGGGCTAAGCCGGAGCCCATAAAAACGGCATAGGCCATGAGGATGCGTGCCAATTCTTCAGACCAGGGAAGGGGAAGTCCCAGGAAGAAACGGGAGAATATCTGGAAAATAATGATGACAGACATGATTCCCAGCAATACGCCCAACAGGATCAATATTGCTCGGTTGATGGAATCGATTAGCCTTATGATCGCGGTCATTTTCACTCACCCTTTTCTTCGCTTGTGTATGAGCCGGCAGAAGGCAGAACAGACCATTCTGCCCTCTCATTCGCCAGCAGCTGAACCTACTGTGTATTCCTGATTTTCTTAATCAAGTCGCCGTATTCTTGTTCATATTTTTTGTACACATGCTCTGATGCCTGAACGAACGCCTCGCGGTCGAACTCTTCGCGCGGAACAATTTGCATGCCGTTGTCCCGGGCTGTCTGCAAAAATTGGTTGTTCATCTTGAAGATGAACTCCCGCTCGTGATCACGCGCAGCTTCAGCAGCGGCCTGGATAATCTTCTGCTGCTCGGGCGTGAGACTGTCAAATTTGGCTTTGTTAATGATGAAGGGGGCAGCTTGATAAAAATGTTCCGAAATGGTCATATGCTTTTGAACTTCATAGAATTTGTTCGGGATGATGACAGACAAAGGATTTTCCTCTCCATCGATGACCCCTTGCTGCATCGCTGTGAACAGCTCGGTAAAGGCCATCGGTGTGGGACTCGCTCCGTAATCCCGGAAGACATCCAGATGAACCTTGTTTTCCTGTGTGCGGAGCTTCAGCCCTTTCAGATCCTCCGGTTTCTTGACCGGATGTTTATTGTTGGTCATATTGCGGAAACCGTTTTCGGGCCAGACGATCAGCTTCATGCCCTGGTCTTCCAACTGCTTCGCTATCTCCGCTCCCACTTCGCCGTCCAGCACTTTGTAGGCATGCTCGCGATCCCTGAACAAGAACGGAAAATCCAGGGCGTTAAACATCGGGGCAAAGTTACCCAACGGCCCGGCTCCGGTAATGACCGCGTCCAGGGTCCCCAATTGAACCGCTTCCACCATCTCTCGCTCGCCGCCCAATACGCCATTGGGGTGCATTGTGATTTTTACTTTTCCCGCTGTTTCCTTTTCTACCTGCTCCTTGAACGCCACCAGAAACTGCTGGTAGTGGGACGTCTCCGTATCCGGCGCCGCGCTTCCAATGGCGATGGTGACAACCTGGTCTCCATTATGTACAGTTCCTTGGCTGGCCGTCGCCGCCGGTTTGCCGCTGCCGCCGCATCCTGCGAGCACGCTCATGGATAACAACAGGACTGCCGAAAGAAACCTGCTTCCTCTTTTCATCTTCCTCACCCCGATAACGATGTGATTAATTGTCAATTCACATTATTAGGAAAATTTTAGCCCTATCGACCCGTCCCCGGATCAGGTCCTGGAACGCCCGATTGCCGTCCTGCAGGGAACGGATTTCGGACCATTCTGTTTCGTCGATTTTCCCGCTCTTCAACAGCTCCAACGCGTCGTAAAAATCCTGGGCATTGTAGGAGAAGGAGCCCAGCAGACTGATTTCGCTCCGTATGCAGACATTGATCGGCAGCTGGGTCTGGTCGATTCCCAGCCCGATATTCATAATCGTCCCCCCTGGATTGACCAGTTCAACCGCAGCCGAGCGGGTAGGCTGAAACCCGGCCGCATCGATGATCACGTCAATTCCCGAAGGTCCCATCGCAGCTTTTATTTTTTGCAAATACCCTGGTTCATCAGGGGTGATCGTTCCTGTCGCACCCAGTTTCTCCGGCGTTTGCAAGCGGGCCTTGTTTGTATCCACCACGATCACCTTCGAAGCCCCCAGGATTTGCGCAACCAGGAAGGATAACAAGCCGATGGTACCCGCTCCAAACACCACAACATTGGCAAACGGATGCTTTTCCATCGCCCGCCGGGTCGCCCGCAGGGAACAGGCCAAGGGCTCTGCCAGTGCGGCCCGATACGAATGGAGCGAGTCGGGAATCACGTGAACGGCCGAAGCCGGAACCCGGACGTATTCGGCAAATGCGCCCGGGCGGTGAATTCCGATAATGGCTCGATCTCTGCAGAGCTGAACCATTCCCCTCCGGCAGGCATTGCAGCTCCCGCAAGAGATCAGGGGATTCACCACGACTCTTTGCCCAACCAAAAGACTGCGGACGGATGATCCCATTTTCGCGATCGTCCCGCTAAACTCGTGCCCCATGACCAGCGGAGGGACTCGCAGGCTATTGTGACCGAGGTAGCCCTCGATTTCCGACCCGCAGATCCCCGCCGCATCCACTGATAGCAGGACCTCATCTTCGGCCATTTCGGGGACCGGCATCTCCTGAATTTCCATCCACTCAGGTTTTGTCCAGACCAGGCTTTTCAATTCAGTCCCCCCTGACTGCCAACATTCACTTCGGGAATGCCCAAATCCGCCGCTCCCAGCGGAGAAGTCACGGCTTCCGGGCAGTAGCGCTCGATCATTTGAATGCCCAGCTTGGCACGCCTCACCCTTTCTCTGCACAAAGAGATATTGGCCGCCTCCAGATGCTTTCCGGAAGGATACACATCCGGATGGTTGCGGAGTCCGAATTTGATATAGACCGGGGATAAAATACGAATCAGTGCGGGAATTTCATAATGCCGGATAAATCCGCCGAACCCGTCCGGCACTTCCACGTACAGATCAATCGGGATGTCGATCGCTTGGCGGATGGCCGCAAGCTTGGGCAGGGTCAACGCCGTCGGCACATTGTATGTATCTGCTCCTAAGTCCTGCATGATCTTGATCGAAACCGGATTGGCCGCCATCATCTGAACGGACACTTTCACGACAAAGTTCTTGGGGAGCATCCCTCGGTCTTTCATTTTTTTGGTCAGATACAAAAGCCCCTCATCGGCCACCAGCGCTCCGCGGACACCGAGGTCTGCCGCCCGTTTGAGATCCTCCATGGCATAGACCAGCTGATCGGCCCCTTCATGGCGCAGGGCGATCACCTTTCCCGCGGCGGTAAACGGTTGGGCACTGATGTCCCAGGTCCCGCGCGGTCCGACAAACAGGCTCAGCTCCATTCCCCGCTCCGCAGTCATCCGGGCCATTTCCTGAATTTCTTCATCGGTCAAGAGCATGATGCCGCTTCCTTGGGAAACCCGATGTACGGTGATCCCGTAGCGGTCGATTTCTTCCAGCGTAGCCTCCAGGGCGCGCGGACCTTCAACACTGGGCAGTTCGATCCGGTACTGCGCCCCGTCCGGAAAGCGTTTGGCCGAAGCGGGGAGATCGTATCGATCGCCCGCCGGGAAGCCTAATTGAGCAAGCAGTTCCTTGGACTCGTTCACTTTTCACACCTTCTCCCGTTGGTTTTTTAGAAAGTAGGGCCAATCCGCCAAATGCCAAAGTCGTGCTGCTTGAGAATTTCCGACTTCGTCAGCTTGCCGTTGGACACTTGCCTGATCTCCTCGAGCAGCCTTCTTCCGACAGAATCGATCGTTTCCGTGCCTTCGATGATCGTCCCGGCATTGACATCCATATTGTCGCCCATATTTTCGAACATTCTGGAATTTGTCGCGATCTTGATGACTGGAGCGATCGGCGAACCGGTAGGCGTTCCGCGTCCGCTGGTAAACAGGACGACCTGTGCACCGCCGGCGACCATGCCGGACAGCTGCTCGATGTCATGCCCCGGCGTATCCATCCAGACCAGGCCTTTTTTCGATGGCCGCTGGGCGTAATCGATCAGCTCCTGCAGCGGTCTGGTCCCCGATTTATTGGCCGCTCCAAGGGACTTTTCTTCCAGTGAACTCAAGCCGCCGCGAATATTCCCCGGACTGGGGTTGCCTGTACGAATGTCGATCCCCATGGAAAAGGCGCGTTTTTCCATCGCATCGATCACTTCGTAGACCCGCTTCGCCACCTTGTCATCCACCGCCCGCTTGGCCAGCAGATGCTCCGCCCCGATCAATTCAGTCGTCTCCGCCAGGATGGAGGTACCGCCAAGATCGACGATCAAATCGCTGACCACGCCTACCGCCGGATTAGCCGACAATCCCGAACACGCATCGGAGCCGCCGCATTCCGTCGCCACGATCAGTTCGCTGAAATCGCACTCTTCCCTCATCAGTGCCGAAGCGTCCTGCACCATCTGGGCCGCAACCTTCGCCCCATTGGCGATCGCAGACAGCGTTCCGCCGTTTTCCTGAATAGAAACCAGTTCAACCGGCTTTCCCGACTGGGCGGCAATTTCGTCGGCAATCTTCCGGGCTTGGTGAGTCTCGCATCCCAGCCCCAGGACGACGACTCCGTAGACGTTCGGGTTGGTTCCATGCCCCACATAGGTGCGAAAGGTTTGCTCGTAGTCTGCTCCTACCTGGGCACAGCCATGCTGATGGATCATGCTTACCGTTCCCTGCACCAGCTCGGTAATTTGCCGGGCCGTTTGAGTAGCGCAGACAATCGTCGGCAAAATCAGCACGTGATTCCTTACGCCCACGCGGCCGTCCGGACGGCGGTATCCCCAAAACTTAATGCTGTTTTGCTTGTCCAAGCTTATCACCTCTCCCTCTTTTTCCTTCCAAATTATGAATGTGGACGTGTTCCCCCGGCTCGATATCGGCGATGGCGACACCGATTACCTCGCCGTACTTCAAAATATTCTGTCCATTTTCGATCCGCTTCACCGCAAACTTATGGCCAAATTCGATCGCCGCCTTCAACTTTACTTGTATCCGCAGATCTTTCGTTTCTATTTCTACGGTTGCATCAGCCGGTATATCGGCTAGCGCAGTCGCCACGTTGTCTGCCGGATTCATGATCACGGCGTGGTACTGATTGGTTGTCACGAAAAACTCCCTCCCCTGTTACCTGATTTTTTAGGACCGGATCAGTCGATGTCCAAAAAAGCGAGTTTGTAAGCGTTGTCGGAAAAGAGCAACCACCTCCTTTCGCATTGTATTTTTGTATTTAATATGATTGTATACAATGAGATGAAAAACAGGATCAATGCATACATTTATGATTGTATACAATCAGGTTATTAAAAAAACTTGACCGTTCTTCGATAGGAATTATCGAGATGAATCTTCATGATTTCCCGCGCCCGCTGAGGATCTCCCTCCATCAGAGCCCGCACGATGTTATGATGCTCCTTCGTCTCCTGCTTCAGGTGTTCAGCGTCGAAGACGATTTTATTTACGGCAAAGTATTGATGAATTCGTTCCGTAAATAAAATGATGAGATTTTCCAGTGTCTTGTTTCCGGAATAGTGCGCAATCAATGCGTGCAATTTATTCCCTGTGGTTAATATCGGCAGCCAATTGTCTTCCTGGCGGTCAGACAGCTCGATTTCCTGTTCCAGATTTTTCAGCGTCTCATAGGGAATTTTCCCGATCGCCAGCTCTAATGCTCTGATTTCCAATACCATGCGCAGATCGTATAGATCCTCTACTTCTTTTCGGTCGAGAGAGGCGATAAATGTTCCCTTATAGGGGATGGTTTCAATCAATCCCTCGTGTTCCAGCAAGGCCATCGCCTCTCGAAGCGGCGTCCGGCTTACCCCCAGTCTCTCTGACAAATCCATTTCCACCAACGGGTCCCCAGGTTTTAAATTTCCCTTTAAGATCGCGGACCGGACCTCTTCATAGGCAAGCTGCCTTAAGCGAACAGATTTCTTGTTTATCTTCTTCACTTCATTTTCTCCTTTTTCATTCATTGGCATTTTCTTCGGGCGGATTTACTATTGGGAATTTTAAGACATCTATTTGGGGTTTGTCAACAACCAGGCTGAATTTTCTGTAAATGTTTTTTTGCATATGAAAAGGGCGCTTTTCAAAAGCACCCTGACGTCTCTTACTTTTCAGCTGTTTCCATCACTTTTACTTCCGGGTCTGCAACCTGCATTTCACCGAGACCGCGGATCAATTTCTTGGCGTATACCTTTTCGGGCTTCAGGACAGAAACCAAGTAATCGATGGCAATTTGAGGATCAACCGTCTCACCACAGGTGTAGCAATCCAGTGCCGCGAAGCCGCGTTCAGGATAGGTGTGAATCGACAGATGACTTTCCGAGAGAAGAACCAGAACGGTCGCTCCTTGAGGAGAAAACTGCTTGGCTTGAACGCCAAGAACCGTAGCGCCACAGGCTTCTGCGGCTTCCACCATTTGCCGCTTGAGAAATTCTGCATCATTTAAAAGGTCAAACTGTACACCCCATGTGTCAATGGCAACATGTCTTCCGAAAGTTGAATATTCCATCTTTCGGTTCCCCCTTCCTAGCAAGTATTCTTGGAACATCGCTAGGACCTGCGTCATTCACTAACGGGGGCGGCATCCCTCGTATTCTCCACCCTTTAAAGTGAATCCTGGTTCCTAATCCTGTTTTTCCAACGACATTAAAAGTACCATGGTTCCACCAAAATGACAATACCTTTTACGAAAATATTTGTTGGAAATGAAAAAATGGGCGCATCAAGCGCCCACTTGTTCACAAATTCTCTACAATCTTACGCTTCCAGCAAAAACAGACGAGTCGATAATCCGGACAGCTGCTGGTCAATGGCGGAAATCCTCTCGGGCGTCACCTTCTTCGCCCAATTGCGCAAATCGAGCAGGCGGTCGGTTTCCTCCCGAATCAATTTGATTTCCTCTTCGCTTCCGGTACTCATGTACAAGCGTTCCAATTCCTTCGAAGTCCGCCCGAAGCCGGTCCCTTCGTAGATCGGGACTTCTGAATCCTCTGTCACTTCTTCAATCCGGATCACGGAACCTTCATCGTAGTGGTACACAACCGTAAAGCTGTCATAAATCCGGTGAACAATGCCGTGGCCTTTAAAAGCTTTCATCGCTTTTCTCATCGCGTTGGCAAGAGTCAAATCCTTAATGACATAGGAGCTTTCACAAGAATAACGATTTCCCTTACGGTGAAATGACAGCTGTATTTCCCCGGAATGGTCATCGATCGTGATATCACGGTCTCCGTTATCGTATACTTTTTCTTTTACATCAATTTTTTCATTGGCGAAAAGCTTAACAAATTGTGTAAGCTCCTGTTCGCTCATCGTAAAATAGGCGCTCGCGTAGTTCGTGGCTAAACGCTGTGCCATAAAAATCGCCCCAATTCTCCTTGTTTTCCAGGGATGACACCTGGTACCGCTGGCTGTTTCCGAATGCCGGCTGCCAACAAAGGAGCGGAAGCTAAGTATCGACAAACGATCGCTGTAGAATCTGGCCTTGCCCAATGAGCCTAGACTCGGTATGGGAAATGAAGGCGGATCACCCACTTTTGAAAGGTAACATAAATCTACACGTTTTATTATACACCATGCAGCCGGAAAAATCCTGTGATAAAACACAAGGATTCCCGTAAAAACATGGGCATTCGCCCATATGACTCGATTTGACGATATTATCCCCTTCAATCATCGCTTTATCTATCTATTGTTGCGAATATCTCCTTATTTCAAACCGATGAGTTGGCTCGCTTTCCGTATCGCATCCGTCTCTTCTTCCGTCAAGAGATACGTGGACTCCCCGGCTTGTACCGGTTTGGCGTAGATCCGGGACTCGTGGCGGCCAAAAATGCTGGTCAATACGACGCCGTTTTTCTCGTCGTCGAGCAGCGCCAGTGAAAAGCTGAGATCGCTTCCCGTATCATCAAATGCATTGTAGCGGATCACGGCCAGATTGCCGCAGCGATTGGTCAACTTTTGGGACAGCCGATTGATCATAAACTGTTGATCGGCTTGCTTCTGTTTATATTCATCCAATTGATCGAGCATCCGGGTGAGACCTGCTTCGATGTTGCCTCCGTCACTGCCGGCAAGAAACCGTTTCATTTTCCTCTGCAAACGGCTGATCCGCGAATTGAGAACAGTCACAAAAATAAGTAAGATCAGGATCATGAGGCATAAAGCGGCAGAAATGTAAGGGGATGACAAAATGGATAGGAGCTGCTGCATTGTGTTCTTCCTTTCTTTATAAACCAGTCCGACAGAAGCGAGACTTTCATACCTGCTTATTGTACCTCCAAATGACTGCTCCTTCAAACGAAACTGTTGTTTGCCAAAAAGAAGCCTCCACTGCCAGTGAACAAAAGCGTAGAAGCGGCATCCTCTCGATCGGAGTTTGCCGCTTCTATCCCGTGTGCCGCCAGACTAATTCCATTTTCAACCTACCTATCCGCTTTATTCTCACCTGCTACGCTTCTAATAACAGCATTTCCCGTCTAAGCTTCTTCAGACGATCTTTTGATTTGTTGATCGAAGACTTGTCGTTTGCCTGCAGAGCGTCATACAGCGTGGCCAGCTCATAATCCAGCTCCAGGCGAAGAACCGGAATCCTTTCCTCTGCATCACGGCGTTTCAACGCGGCAATTACCTGATCAATCGTCACACTGCACGCTTTTTCGTAGATCACCTTTTTCTCAGCTCCTTTAATCTCAATAATTCTCACGGCCTCCCCGTAACGGATGTTTTTGACCAGGATTTGCTGTTCGCCGACAATTTTGACGACGGCGTGTCCTTTTGCCTGCTCGATGAACTGGTAAAGCACTGTAGCCAAGCGCATATCCAAAACGATGCCGTCTAACCCTGAAAGCTTGAAGGCTTCTCCCTGTTTGTGCAACGTGAGGCAATAACTACCCGATGCGGTCTTCACAAGTACACAAAACTGCTTTGGCTCCTCCCGCCAGGCGATATCCAACCCGTTCTCCACTAACACCTGCAGCAGTCTCTTTAAGGTGGGACGGTCAAACCAGACAGCGACATTGCTGTACTCCAATTGGTTATAAGCAGTCATCACGGCACCCTCCCTTAACAGAATAATCAGATTACTGTAACAGCCATGTGGGAGTGAGTGGTATATCATATTATTCGCCACTCTTGTTTGCCATTCCTTGCAGACAACTTTTTCGCCTCACTTTTTCACAGGCGCCGCTGCCATATGCCTGCCCTACCTTTATTATCCGACTTTTCCGGCCATTTTGCCAGAGGCAATCCATGCAGTCTTGGCAGTATTATTTTCCAATCGGTTGTGATATCATATGGTCAGTTTTGCAATAGGGAGTGATCACTTTGTCTACGTTTACAGGTTTTGCGCAAGAGGACTTTGACGTATTTTCCGTTGAAGGCCTGGATGCGCGCATGGATCAGATCAAATCGTTGATCCGCCCAAAGCTGGAATATTTGGGTCAGCACTTCGCCCCCGCCCTTTCCCTGCAGACTGGGCAGGAGATGTTCTACCACGTAGCAAAGCACGCCAGACGGACCGTGAATCCGCCCGCTGATACCTGGGTGGCCTGGGCTGCCGACAAGCGCGGCTATAAAAAACACCCGCACTTTCAGCTAGGCATGTGGGGAACGCACCTCTTCGCCTGGTTTGCCCTCATATACGAGTCACCCTTTAAGCAAGAGATCGGACAAGCAATGGAAGAGCGAATTGATGAAATCATGGAAATCGTCCCTGCCGAGTTTCGCTGGTCGCCTGATCACACCCAGCCTGAGAGCACCCCGCAGAGCCAGCTGGGCAAAGCCGGCGTCCTGCAATTGATCGATCGCTTGCAGCGCGTGAAGAAGGCGGAAATCCTCTGCGGTATTACCATCGACCGGCACGATCCGATTTTGGGCGACGCCGAAAAGCTCCTCGGCCGCCTGGAACAGACCTACTCGATCCTGACCCGCGTGTACCACCTGACTGCCGTCGCCGTCAGGTAATACCCAAATATATGCAAAGAACAGGTCCGCTTTCACCAAGATGGGAAGCAAACCTGTTCTTTTTGCACATTCAGGAGCTGATGATGTTCTCCAGACGCCCGATAATTTCGTTCGCCTGGCCAAACATGCGGTCAAACAACTGCTGCACCGTAGGCACATCGTGTATCAGGCCGATCACCTGGCCCGCCCAGCCGAACCCGGTCTCATCCCCTTCATGGATATAGGTTCGGTTTCGCTGCCCGCTGATCAACGTTTTTAACTGCTCGTACCCGGCACCTTCCGCTTCCAGCGCGAGGATCTGATCAGAACCTGGCGTGCGAACGACCCGCCCCGGTGTGCCCAAGGTGCGTTTGATGACTGTCGTGTCGTGTTCGGTTCCCTTGACCAGCGCTTCTTGGTAGGCCGGGTGAGCGTGAACGCACTCCTTGGTGGCAATGAAGCGCGTGCCCATTTCCACGCCTTCCGCTCCCAGAGCCAGCGCAGCCACCAAACCGCGGCCGTCGCCGATTCCGCCGCTGGCCAGCACGGGAATCGAAACAGCCTCGGCGACCCTGGGAACGAGCACCATCGTGCCGATATCGTCCCGCCCCAGGTGGCCGCCGCCTTCCTGGCCCACCGCCATCACAGCGTCAGCTCCGACTGCCTCCGCTTTTTGCGCCTGCCTGACCGAAGCTACCAGTACCAGCTTTTTGATGTCATGCCCGTCAAGCCGGCGGATCAACGGCTCGGGATTTCCGCCGGTAACCGTGATCACTTTTACCCCCTCTTCCACTGCCGCTTCCAACAAGTGTTCGTATGAACGATCGTGCTGACCGATGGCAAAGTTGACGCCAAACGGTTTGTCCGTCATCGACCGAACCTTGCGGATTTCTTCTCGAAGCGCCTCTGCAGAGGGCAGCGTCATGGCGGTTATCTGCCCCAAACCGCCCGCATTTGACACCGCTGCCGCCAAATTTGCATAGGCTAAATACGCCAACCCTCCCTGTACGACAGGGTACTTGATGCCAAGCATACTCGTCACTCTCGTCTGCATACCATCACTCCCTCCTTACTGTTCACTTCTCGCCGTACCCGGCCAATTCCTTCCAATATCCGCCGCCGCTCTGGAAATCCCTGAAAAATGTACTTGCTTTCCCCCACACGTCTGCTATACTCAATATTGTTTTTTTGCATATTTATTCTGTTTATAAAGCGAGGCGATACACAATGAGACAAGCAAAAACTCCTCTGTTTAGCGGTCTGTTAGAACATGCCAAGAAAAACCCCATTCAATTTCACATTCCAGGCCATAAAAAAGGGATGGGCATGAATCCGACCTTCCGCGAGTTTATCGGGGAGAACGCCCTCTCCATTGATCTGATCAACATCGCCCCGCTGGACGATCTGCATCACCCCAAAGCGATGATCAAAGAAGCGCAGGAGTTGGCTGCTGAAGCATTCGGCGCCGACCATACCTTCTTTTCCGTACAGGGGACGAGTGGAGCGATCATAGCGATGATCATGGCCACCTGCAACCCTGGAGATAAAATCATTGTGCCGCGCAATGTGCACAAATCCGTATTATCGGCAATCATTTTTGCCGGGGCGATTCCCGTATTCATCCATCCGGTCATGGACGAGCGCTTGGGAATCTCCCACGGCATAACCAACAATGCGGTGCAAAAAGCACTGGAGGCTCACCCTGATGCCGCTGCCCTCCTGGTGATCAACCCGACTTACTTCGGCATTTCCGGCGATTTGCGGCAGATTGTCCGGACCGCGCACAATTACGAGATACCCGTCTTAGTCGACGAGGCCCATGGCGTCCACATTCACTTCCACGATGAGATGCCGCTTTCCGCCATGCAGGCAGGCGCTGACATGGCGGCGACCAGTGTGCACAAGCTGGGCGGCTCGCTGACGCAAAGCTCGATCCTGAATGTGCGGGAAGGCCTGGTTGACGTAGGCCGTGTCAAGACGATCTTAAGCATGCTGACGACGACGTCTACCTCGTACATCTTGCTGGCTTCGCTCGATATGGCCCGCCAGCACCTGGCTCTGCACGGGCGCGAGCTGCTTGCGAGAGCGATTCAGTTGGCCGAGACAGCGCGCGAACAGATTAATCAGATCCCCCGCATCCGCTGTGTCGGTCCAGAGATCCTGGGCGGCCCGGCTACGTTTGCGATGGATCCGACCAAACTTCTGATCCACGTACGGGAACTAGGGATTACTGGATGGGAAGTAGAAAATTGGCTTCGCGAAAAATACCAGATCGAAGTGGAGATGAGCGACTTGTACAACGTCCTCTGCTTCGTCACAGCCGGCGATACAGAAGAGGCGATCGAGACGCTGGTCAATGCTCTGCGCCATCTCTCCATCGAATTCGCCCATATGAATGAAGCGGAACCGCTCACAGTCACCCTTCCGGAAATACCCGTGCTGTCTCTCTCTCCCCGGGATGCGTTTTACGCCGAAACAGAAGCGGTCCCGCTGGTGGAAGCGGCAGGCCGGATCACGACGGAATTCATCATGGTGTATCCGCCAGGGATCCCGATCTTCCTGCCAGGAGAAGTGATCACGGAAGAAAATATCCTGTACATCCAGGAGAACATCCGCGCTGGGTTGCCTGTACAGGGGCCGGAAGACGAGTCCCTGCAGACCATCAAGGTAGTCAAGCGGCAGGAAGCGATATCTGGTTAAGGGAACTTCGATATAAACGAAAAATCCCGAGGTTTTTCCACCTCGGGATTTTTTGCGTACTCTTTTTTACGGATAGACACGGATCGTGATCTTTTCAAACGGAGTGCTGTTCAACAGATCGATCACTTCATGGTAATAGTCGATGAAATCCTCCACGTAGTAGGACTGCTCACGGCTGCCGCCTTTGAAAATGAATTGCACTTTGTCCGCATCGTTGTTGACCAGCACACCGGTCAAGCGGCCTTCGTTAAACAATTCCTCCATCGTGTATTCCTTGATCTCACCGTTATTGCCGCCGTTATCCCCGTCATCGTCGCGAGGCCAGTCAAATGCCATCGTGTAAACAGCCGGGCTTCCGCTGCGCGTATCGATCCAAACGGCACGGTTTCCACCGAGGCTAAGCTCGCTTGGCTGGGCATTGTAATTCAGCCCTTCGCCGTAGGAACCGCGGTCTATATCGTAAAACATGTAGTCAAATTTGTCGGGGTCCCGCGGAAGCGCCTCTTGGAATACTATCATGTTGCGGGCGATTTGCGGGCGAAGCTGATCGCCTGCTCTGTTGCCGAAAACCGGCCAGTATCGCTCAGAGCTCAGCGAATAATAGTACAGGTCCCAATCATACGGTCCTTCCTCTGTCCAGACGATGTAATTGTCTCCGATGTGAGCGTCTTTCGCCTGTGCCTGACGACGGACAGAGTAGCTCTCATATGTCTTGATATCGTATATATTGATGCTTGAGCCGCCGTAATCATCCGACAGCCAGGTGATGTAGCTGCCGTTCGTATCCAGGCTCTTCAGGTTTCGGGCGTAACCGACTTCCTTTTGGCTTCCGGTAGCCAGGTCAGTCAGATAGACAGTTCCGCCACTGCCGGATTCGCTAAGCCAGACAAGCTTGCTTCCTGCGAGTGCATAAAACTCTTTGGAAGGATACTCTCTTTGACCAGTTACACGCTTTTGAGTGCCTGATTTAATGTTGTAAGCCATCAAGGCGTCGTCTCCGTAATTGTACCAAACGACCCAAGAGTTGCTCACCAGCGGACGCTCAGCAGATTGATTTGACGAAATCACTTTCGCCTGCTTGGACTCGACGTTGTACAAGACGACTTCATCGGTCCGTTTATCCTTGTGGTTGATAAAGACGACGTATTTGTCGCTGCCGGAAGGTTGACTCGGATCGCTGATCGTCCCGCCCAGGTTGATGGTATCACCATTGCGGAAATTGTGCAGATGCAGTTGGATATCTTCGCGATACCCCAGTCCAAACAACAAATTGTTTCCGTTTAAACTGAAATTGTTGCTGCTTTGGACTCCTCTGTCGATGTGCTCGGTGCGTTTCGTGCTGATGCCGTAGGACATCAGATCGCTGCCTTCCAGGAAAACGATCCGGTTTCCGGAGATTTTGGGGTATTCCCGATCTTGGGTATCGTCAGTTATCTTGGTCTCCCTGCCGCTCTCGATATCGTAATAGTAGATAACGGATCTTCCGCGGCGGCTGTCGTTATAGGCGACAATTCCCCTGTCAATCGTGGGGTGGCCTTGGTATCCATCCCTTACGACAAGAGCCTTCTCTTTTTTGGTAGAGAGGTCGTAAGCGTAGATATCGCTGTTGCCGTTTCGTTCGTCTTCCCACACGACATACGAACCGTCTACAGCAGGTGAACTGGCCTCATTGCTCTTCGAGATTCTCATTTCGACACCTTCGTTGATGTCGTAAGCGTAGATATCGGTCCCTCTGTCGCGACCGTCTTCCCAGACGACGTATCCGCCCTTCAGGTCCAGCTCTCTTCCCGGTCTGGCATCGTCTCCTGAGATACGCTTCGTCTTCTTTCTATTGATATCGTACAGGTATACAGCTTCACTGCCTCTTTTGTCATCAATCCAGGCTATGTAATTGCCATCTACCTTCAGCCCTGTTTTACTGTGGCCGTCTGCAGCGATGCTTGTCGACTTCTCGGCATCTAGGTCATACAGGATCACCGCATAATCGTCATCGTTTTGGTTGATCCAAACCGCGTAGCTGTCAGACACGCCAATACCTGCCTCAGACGAAGGGCTTCCGGCATTCAACTCCAGCTTTGTCTCCGACCAAATCCCCTCTGCATGAACAGGCATTCCGCTCCATAGGGAGGCGCCCAGAACCGCAGCGGCAAGCATCCCCTGGATGCGTCGAATCTTCATATGTAATTCCTCCTCTTCCTCAATTCAGCGTTCTATCTATCTTTTTGTATCGCTCCCTTTTATTATCAGCTATATTCATAGAGTTGTAAACACGCAAAAACGGGGATTGGCCCATGCCCAAAAAAAAGCACCCATGCCCTGGGTGCGATCCTTAGTCTTCTTCGGTTTGGTGACAGCAATTGCAGCCGGAATCACAGATTCCGTATAAGGTTTTTACCTGATTGGATTCAAAGTGATCGATAATCGTACCACAGGTTTGACAGACGATGGTGCCCATGACTCCCCTCCACTTTCGCAAGGTAATGTACGATATCCTAATCAAAACATGTACGAAACTTTAATGTGATACATTTATAATAATATGTCATACTAATTGCGTCAACAGAAAAAATCATATTCATTAGCTCATTTTTTTATCACAATCTCAATCAATTAGTATGTCACATTTTGCCGCTTAGCCAAACAGAAAGAGCAGGGTTCCTGCTCTCCTGCTCCTTCATTGGTTCAATATTGGTTTTCTTCAAATGGCATTGATGGCAGATACTCCTGGAAAAACTGGGCAAGCTCCTCCGCCTCTTCCGAACAGTCGATGCGAAAAATGTGCTGAAGATAAGCGGGGTTATGCGCATCCTCAGAACTGAGAAGGGTAGAGCGCCCCGTTTGCATGCAGACGACCAATGGTTTCCCGTAAAACTTGTGGGTGAAGACAACCCCGAAGTCGTAACGCTTTCTGTCAGAAGCGAACCCAAAGAATCGAACTTGGGCTGTTTCAGACTCGTCATATAAGCTGTCATAACGGTCCATCGTTACCCCTCCCTTATTTTTTAAAAATTTCGTTCTTTTACAAGTTTACCATAATATTTTTGTCTTTGTCACGTAGACATTTTTTAACAAACGGAAAAATGGGCGATAATGGAAACCCCTATCCCAGATTCAGCCAGAGCTTATTTATGCGAATGCAGTTTAAGGAAGCACTCCCAGGTAGTATGCCTACATCCCCAGTAAAAAAACCGCCCGAGTAATAACTCGGACGGCAGTTCGAGCGCCGTTTTAAAAAGAGGCGTTGGAAGCGACAGGCAAGCGGTCTTCACTCTCTTGAATCCAGCGAACCTTTTCCGTCCCATGAAGCGTTTGTGCCAGAAAGGTCAGGCATTCAAAGAACAGCTCCAGCACGACAGGACTGTACCGTTCCTTCAATCGCTCCAGTGCGGCCGTCAACCGAAAGAGATCGGGCACGCTTTGACGGCTTTGTTCGATCACCCGTTTGCCGACCAGAGTCGGGTACACATTGACGACCCGGCCGTCCAGGTCTGACTTCTCAATCGTCACCAGGCCTTTATCCATCAGCTTCTTGATGTGGATGACAATCGAAGACGGATGCCAGAACGTCCAATCGGCAATCTGCGTTACCCGAACTCCTTCGTAACAGTAAATAATCCATAAGATATTCAATTGAACCGATGAATCCAAATTGGCTGCCTTGGCTGCCCGTTCCCAATCCTCTTTATTGACAACAGAAATTGCCCGCAACGTATTCAATGCTTCATACACTTGTCTGACCGTTGCCTCCTGCATGCCGTATTCCCCCCAGTCGGTTTTTCTCTGTAGCCGAATGAATATTGTTTATTATTGTACACTTTTCTGAAAACATCCGCAATTATTTTCCCAAACAACTAATTTTGTTGTCAAAGATAGACAGAAAATGCTACACTTAACCATAATGCACGTACGATAGATCAGGTATGGGAGTGAACGTAAAAGTGAATCTGCAGTCAGCCTATATATACTTTGTGGAAGGCTCCGCCATTCAACAAGCGACACTCGCCGATGTGAGGGAAAAGCTTCAACGCTACATCGATATGACCAAAAAGACGGGAGAGCAGTTAGGGTGGTGGTACAGCGAAGCCGCATTTCCCTACAAAATAGAAGATGCAGAAGACGAGAATGGCCCCTGGCTCTTGTTAAGAGGCCAAGACCCAAAGCTTTATAAATCGATCATCATCGGGGTCGGAACGAAAAAGGCCCAGGATACTGAACGGCATTACGTTCAAGTCACCCTCCCGCCGGTGGCAACACATGGCGACAAGAGCAAGGCGAATGAATTTTGCCGCTATTTAGCCCGCGAATTCAAAGGCGAACTGGTGCTGTTCAACGGCCGGGTGCAGTACTTCCAACCGCGCAAGCCCTAGCGGCAGGAATGACCCATCGGATGCACAAATCAGGGCATCGTATTCCTATTCAGTACGGGAACCGGTTTCGCCGGGCTTTTCATACTATTTCGACAAGGCTGCCGAAGACAACACCTGCGGACATGCCTTTTCTTTTTTCCGGCCAAAAAAACAGGCCCTGTCGAGGGCCTCTGCTTTGGTATCTTGTTACGAGATAACTTCAGAACGTGTCAGCGAATAGAATCTTCCATCAACCATACGTATTCCTAGATCGACGCAGTACATCAAGCCTTCGAGGACACCATAGAGAACCCATTCAGACGAGCGGTGATTGATGTCAAAGTCTGTGTACACATCCATGCCGTCATTTCGGATCTCATCGCGATCCGTCACATCGTAAAGCCTCAAGACAAATGGCAATTCGGCATAAGGTATGGCAAACTTCTCCTCGATCTCCTGCTGAAACTTCTCTGTCAAGTGCCAGGTCGCTATAAGGGACTGTTCATCTTTCCTGGATATGCGTATACTCGGGCCGTCAACATCAGTAGATGACCGCGCGGGATCTGTCTTCATTCGCTCCCATCTTTCCTTTCCAATGAAAACTTACTTTGTGATTTGTACAGCTTTATTTATTATATCATGGAGTTGCGAAAAATGAAATCGCGTACATCCAACTGTGAATCAGGAGAGGCCAATGGCCTACCTGCCGACGGTAAAGGTGTTTTCGCCAACCTTCACATAAGCGGAATTCTTATCCCGTTTCATCAAAACCTGGACTTTATACGTTCCGTACTGATCCAGCTTTGTTGAGATGAACGGCTCGGAAAAGTAGAAGCTGGTTTCGCTGCGCGTCGAGAAGGTTCGCTCGTCTCCGCCGGCAACCACTTTGCCGTTAGGGCCGACGAGGACCACCTTGAGAACCAATTCTTTTGAGACAGGCGCGTTATCTACCTCTACAAAGACGCCAAAACTGCGGGGAACGTCTTTATCCGTAAAATTTTTGACCGGATTGCTCAAGATGACGTCCCGGCTGCGCTTCTGCACTCCTTCCAAGACCAATACGTTGACAGCAGGCTTCTCCACTTCCAATTTTCCCGAATCCACGTCATAGTTGGAAAATGCCCCCAAACGGTCTACGATCTCCTGCACCGAGCTGACACTCGACGCCCCCAATTCCACTCCGACTTGTTCGCCGCCGACCGACACTTTGACGATTCCATCGCCGTTTGCAGCCGTCGATACGCCCGCGATCATGAGAGCCATTAGAATAGGTATAACTTTCTTCTTCATGCAGCAATCCTCCAGTAAGATTTCCGTAGCATAAGTCCTCCATTTTTTTACCCAACTGTTTAGACGCGAAAAAATGAAAATAGTTGTGGTCCATTCGAGATTTTTTTCAACAAAATCCACAGTATCCACAGGGCGGAACACGCGGAAATTCGGAAGTTTTTCACATGGACTTGTGGATAACTCGCGGTTTTAGTTTGAAAATTGCATTTTTTTGGCGAGGAGAACATAGTCCGTGGAGACCGGGAAAAATGGGCTCGCTTCGGCTGTGGCACGCCGGCGGGGAAGTAGGACTGGCCGTCTGCACTACAAAAAACGGCACGTCGACCAAAAAGGACTGGAAGTATTTCAACGTAGAATTTGGTCGACAGGCGTGTGCCGTTTTTTTCCGTTCCGACTGGGTGGGCGTTGCCAAGGCCTGTGCTCGCTCCATTTTTCCCGGTCTCCTCGAGGCTTCCGCTAGAAAAGATTAAAAAAAAACAGGCGCAGATTACACTGCGGCCTGTATCTTTCTTAAGCGGATTTGATTTATGCGGATGTTCCCGACTTCCACGTAAAATAGTCACAGATCAGCCGAATCGCCACTTCGATGGCTTGTTCGTCGGGTTCGAGCTTGGCGTGGTGCAAACCGTACGGAGTATTTACTCCGAGCCAGAACAGAAAACCGGGGATCTCTTCGAGGAAGAAGCCGAAATCCTCGGCGGTCATCGCTGGGGGGCACTCGATTAGCTCAAGACCGGGCCGGGTGGCTGCCCAGTCCATAAATTCTCTCGTGAGTGCCGGGTGATTGTACACCTGGCGGTAGCCTGAGCCGTAATCGATGGCGGCCTCGCATTCAAAGCCGGCTTCTATTCCTTTGAGTAAAGCCTCTATGCGGGATTGGATCTGCTGCAGCGACTCTTTGGAAAAGGTGCGGATGGTTCCCTCGAGCCGGGCGGATTCCGCGATGATGTTCTGTTTGGTGCCGCCGGTGATCTTGCCGACCGTCACGACCGCAGAGTCGAGCGGATCGACATTGCGGGCGACGACGGTCTGCAGCTGGGTCACCAGATGGCTGGCCGCGACGACCATGTCATTTGCCTTGTGGGGATACGCGGCGTGGCCGCCCTTACCTTTGAGATCGATAAAAAGCTCCGCCGTGTTGGCGAACAGGATTCCTTCGCGGGTCGCCACTGTGCCTACCGGATATTCGGGGGCAATATGCAGCGCGAAGATCTGATCGGGCCTCAGCTTTTGAAACACCTCGCTGTTCATCATCGGCAGGGCGCCCCCCGGCCCCTCTTCCGCCGGTTGAAAGACGAACAGCAGGTCGTCAGCGATCGGTTCGTGTACAAAATGGGTAAGGATGCCGAGGGCAATCGCCATGTGCATGTCGTGGCCGCAGGCGTGCATGTAGCCGGGATGTGTCGAGTGGAAGGGATAGCTGGTCTCTTCTTCTATCGGCAGCCCGTCCATGTCGGTCCGCCACGCGAACGTGCGGGACGGATTGGTTCCCTTCACTTTTGCCAGAATCCCTGTGCGCCACGTCTCGATCTCCATCCGATCTTGCGGGAGCGACCGCAAATAGTCGAGCAGGTAGGCCTGCGTTTTCACTTCTTGAAAGCCCGGTTCGGGAATTTGATGCAGGTCCCGGCGTATTTGGACAAACGGTTGAACCGTCATGGGAATGCTCCTCCCTCTAGGAAACCTTTGCTGTGATCTCAGCCAGCGCCTCGGCAAACCGGTCTGCTTCTGCACGCGTCAGGGTAAGCGGCGGCAGGAGCCGGACAATCGTCTTCTGGGTCACGTCGACAAGGATGCCGGCAGCAAGCAGTTCGCCCTGGATCCGGCTGACCTGCTCAGCGGAGAGCTTCATCTGCAAGCCCAGCATCATGCCCTTGCCGCGAATCTCTGCGTACCAGGCCGGATTGTCTTGGACCAGGAGGGACAGCCGCTCACGCAGGTAGGCGGCAGTCTGATTGGACTGCTCTATGAAGGAGGGCTCCAAAATGACGTCCAATACCGCATTGCCAAGCGCCGCACTAAGCGGCGACGGGGCAAATGTCGTGCCGTGATCGCCCGGCCCGAACAGATCCATCAATCGTTCCCCTGCGATTACTCCGCCGAGCGGCAAGCCCCCGCCGACCCCTTTGGCAAACAAGATCAGATCAGGGGTAATGCCGGCGTGCTGGTAGGCAAACAGCGTGCCCGTCCGTCCCATGCCGGTCTGGATTTCATCGATGCAGAAAAGCGTTCCAGTTTCCCGGCAGAGCCGCTCTACCTCTTGCAGATACGACTGCGAGAGCGTAATGATGCCGCCGGAACCGAGGATCGGCTCCATCAGCACGGCTGCCGGCCGTTCGCGCTCGAACACGGCTACAAGCTCGTCCACGTCCTGCGCTTCTATTTCAAACACGGGAAACGCCGGGCTGGGAAAGTCCTGGTACACGTGTGCCTGGCGGGTGAGCCGGAGCGCTCCGAGCGTCCGGCCGTGAAAGCTGTTTTTCAACACGACGACACCAGAACGTCCATTCGCTTCGCGAACCGTCCACTTGTGGATCAGCTTGATCGCTGCCTCCGTCGCCTCTGCGCCGGAATTGCCGAAAAAGACCTTCCCCTTGATCGAATGCTCCACCAGCCGCTGAGCCAGGCGAATAGCGGGAGGATTTAAAAAGACATTGGAGATGTGCAAAAACTTCTCGCCTTGTTCTCGCAAAGCGCTGATGATCGCCGGATGGGAATGTCCCAGCACGTTGACCGCCAGTCCGGTAAACAAGTCCAGATACGCCTTTCCCTCTACGTCGTACAGGTAGTTTCCCTCGCCTTTCGCAATCGCGATCGGCAGGCGTTTATAGGTGGACATGAGATACTCTTGATCCAATGAACGCCAGTCATCCACGGTGACGCCCTCCTTCTGGGGTATGCCCCAGTTTCTTTCTGTTTTATTACTTGATAGGAATTTCCTTACAGCTGGCGCAATTCCTGTTTAATTTCCGTCTTTGACTTGGTTTTATCGTCGATCTGCTTGATGATCCGGGCAGGAATTCCCGCTACGACGACACCCGGCGGCACATCGTCAATGACGACTGCTCCGGCGGCGACGACCGAGCCTTTGCCGACTCGCACGCCCTCCAAAATCACGGCGTTGGCCCCAACAACTACATCATCTTCGACAATAACGGGAGTGGCGGAAGGCGGCTCTACTACACCGGCGATAACCGCCCCTGCACCGATGTGGCAGTTTTTTCCGATCGTGCCGCGGCCGCCAACGACGACGTTCATATCGATCATCGTGCCTTCGCCGATTACCGCTCCGATATTGATCATCGCGCCCATCATGATGACAGCATTGTTGCCGATCGACACCTGATCGCGAATGATCGCTCCTGGCTCTATCCGGGCCTGTATCTCCTTCGTATCGAGCAGCGGTATAGCCGAATTGCGGCGGTCGCTCTCCACGATGTAATCTTCGATTTGCTCTTTGTGCTGCTCCAAAGCCGGCTTGATTTCCTTCCATTCGCCGAACAGCACGCCGACGTTATTGCTGATAAACGCCTTGGTATTGGCGCCAAAGTCGATCCCTTCCAGGTTTCCTTTCACGTGAACCTTGACCGGAGTCTTCTTTTCACTCTTCTGAATAAAAGCGATGATTTCGTGCGCATCCATCATTTTCACTGGTATTGGCCTCCCATTAGCTGTCTGAAACCGTCACAAAGGCGATTTTGCCAACAAAAAAAGCAATGAGCGGATCGCATCTCATTGCACTCTCTTGCCTTGGCAAATGATCAATAGCGCTCCACGAAAGATCCTCTTTCATGACAGGATGTCCATTATTCACGGGCCATCCCAGCCTTCGTTTGAATGGGGCAAACAAAAGCTTCGGCGCATTGGCCTTTCTTCCTTTCCTGAACCCCCATCTTTCCAAATGGAAAGGAGTACTGATCCGCTGCGCACCTCTATTTATCATGACGGTATTGAGTTGATTTTTACTCTACCAGATTTCACGCGAACAGACAACTGTATTGTTTGCGTCCCCCTGTCACTCGTCCTCGTTAAACCACCCTTTCTTCTTGAACCAGGCCATCATGAGCAGGGCGATGGATGCCATCAGGCCGAGGACGAGATAGTACCCGTCAGGCCACTCCAATTCCGGCATCACCTTAAAATTCATCCCGTAGACGCCGGCGATAAAGGTGAGCGGCATAAAGATCGTGGCGATCACAGTCAGTGTGGTCATGATCGTGTTCGTCCGGTTGGTGTTGATCGACATGTAGCTGTCCCGCAGATCAGACGTTATCTCCCGGTTCCGCTCGATCATCTCGGTCAGCTTCAGCAGGTGATCGTGTATATCGGCCAGATAGAAGCGATACTCCTCCAGCCCTTGTAAATGCGTGGAATTCAGCATGCGGTAGACCAGATCGCGCATAGGAAAAATCGAATGGCGAACTTTCAAGAGGTCGTTGCGGATTTCAAAAACCCGGTCAAGCCTTCTGCGCAGGGACTTCGCCTCCCCGTGTTCTCCAAGGTCGACGAGCCTGTCTTCCATTTGATCGACGATCGGGAAGTAAAAATCGACCAGCTTGTCAATGACCGTGGAGGCGACGTGCAGCGTGTTTTGGATCAGCTCGCCCTTTTCCGGCAGTTGGTTCCATACCTCATCGATCTCCTGCAGCGGCGCTTTGTGGTAAGAGACGATGTATTTCTCCGCGACGAACAGGTCAACCTCCACGACGTCCAGCGTCTCCCGGTTTAGCGCGTGCAATACAAAAAAATGGTAGTTGGCAAAATGATCCAGCTTCGGCCGCTGAATGAAGTACAGGCAATCCTCGATGCTGAGCGGATGAAAGTGAAAATAAGTCCGCAGCAAATCAGACTCCTGTTCGCTCGGCTCGCTGAAATCCACCCAATACCACAGGATATCTTCGGCAGATAACTGTTCGAGAGAAAGATCGGTCAGAAAGCGGCGATCCGTCGTCAGCGCCTGGATTCTCAACACGGGCTGTTTCACATCCTTTGTCTTCTAAACTCGGCCAGCAGGGTTCAAATTCAGTCTGACCCGTTTTGGCAAAGGCTATCAGTCCATTTTGCAGAGTTTTTGACAGATACGCATGTTCTTCTCCGCTAAACGCAAAAAGACCCGCCTCGATGAAAGCGCGGGTCTTGCATTTGCTTCCTCTAATTTAACATCTGGAAGACTTGCTCTACGTCTTTGTCGCCTCTGCCGGAGAGGTTCACGATGAGAATCTGATCCCGGTTCATCGTCGGGGCCAGTTTCAACGCGTAGGCGACGGCATGGGAGCTTTCCAGGGCAGGGATGATCCCCTCTGTTTTGGACAGGATCTGAAAAGCTTCGAGCACTTCCTCGTTCGTCACCGTATAGTACTCGGCGCGGCCGGTTTCCTTCAAATAGCTGTGTTCCGGACCGATGCCTGGATAATCCAGACCGGCGGCGATGGAGTAGGTCGGCTGCGGATTTCCTTCCTCGTCGAGCAGCACCAGGCATTTGAAGCCGTGGATGACGGCCGGCACTCCTTTGGTCAGGGTAGCTGCCTGGTCGGGCTCGACGCCGATCAAGCGTACACCCGCTTCCTCGATGTAGTGGGCAAAGGCGCCGATGGCATTGCTTCCGCCCCCTACGCAGGCGATGACGGCGTCAGGCAGACGGCCTTCTTTTTCAAGGATCTGCCGCTTCGACTCTTCGCTGACAATCGCCTGAAAGTGCTTGACCATCGTCGGGAACGGATGCGGTCCCACTGCTGAGCCGAGCAGGTAGAACGTGTTCCGATAGTTTTGCACCAAATCGTTCAGAGCCTCGTCTACCGCATCTTTCAGCCTACCCTGTCCCTTGGAGACGGGAACGACCTTCGCTCCCAAGAGCTCCATTCTGAAGACATTGAGCGCCTGCCGCCTGGTATCTTCCGCTCCCATGTAGATCGTGCAATCCATGCCAAACATCGCACAGGCGGTCGCGGTTGCTACTCCGTGCTGGCCTGCTCCCGTTTCGGCGATGACGCGCTTGGCTCCCATGCGTTTGGCCAGCAAAATTTGTCCGATGACATTGTTGATTTTATGGGCACCGGTGTGGTTTAAATCTTCCCTTTTCAGGTAAATTTTCGCACCGTTGCATTTTTCTGTCAGGTTTCTCGCGTACGTGAGGGGATTTTCCCTGCCGACGTATTCCTTTAAATAGTACAAGTACTCTTGTTTAAACTCCGGATCGTCCTTGTACTTCTCAAATTGTTCGGCCAAATAGTCTAAAACCTCTTTCAATTCGGGCGGAACGAAGCTTCCACCAAACTGGCCGAAGTACCCCGGTTCAAACTCTGCTGTGCTCATGTGTATCTCCTCCTCAGCTCTTCTCCTGCTCTGCTCAGGGGCAGTGCATTTATAACCTACAATACAATCGGCCGGATAAAATGTCAATGAGGTTGCCCTAGTCGCTGAAAAAAAGGTGGCGGATCTTTTGAGTTTGAGAACATGGTGGCGGCGGAAGAAAAAAATGGGCGAGCTTCGTCTGCGGCACGCCTGCGGGGAAGCCGGGCTGGCCGTCTTCACTACAAAAAACGGCACTTCGACCAAAAAGGGCTGGAAGTAGTTCAACGTAGAATTTGGTCGACAAGCGTGTGCCGTTTTTTTCCGTTCCGACTGGGCAGGCGTTGCCAAGGACTGTGCTCGCTCCATTTTTTCTTCCTGCTCGTGCTGTCCTCACATTAAGAAACCAGCCCTGGCTGATGCAGGACTGGTTGAGATAGTTTGATTATCTTGTTAACGGCTTACCGGCTGAGGTGGGCAAGCTGTGGTGCTTTTTTGACCAGCAGGGTGAGCACGATGCCGGTTATGATGTATTCCGGCAGGATGTAAGACAGGTTGTATAGGAAAGAATACGTGGTTACCGGCATTCCTTCCGGGGCATAGGAGCCAAACCAGACCACGCCTGCGGTAAAATGGCATAACAAACGCACCGTTACGGCCATGAGCAAGCTGAGCCAGATTTTCGCGGTTTGATTGGCGCCGGACAGCCAGTTCGCCGAGCGGGCCAGGCCGACCAAGCCGATCGCCGTATAGGCTACCGGATACTCCAGAAAAAACTGGACCGGATGAACCACGTATCCTCCAATCAAATATTTCAACTCGCCGACGATCAGGCCAGCGATTAACCCCGCCGTCAACCCTCTGCGCAGCGCCACGATCACGATCGGCAGCATCACTAACGAAATGGAACCGCCCTGCGGCATCTGAAAAATTTTGACCATGCCAAGCACGTACGCCAGTGCTGCCATGATGGCGATCTCCGCCATGATTGTCAAACGCCCTGTATTCATCTCTTCCCCTCCGTATGTTGTTCACTTTCACTTCTGTTAGCCAAGCGTAAAAAAACTCCCCCCTTCATCGATGATCCGATGTGCGGAGGAAGTGTTGTTTACGAGCATACAGGTATGAAAAAAACCGTTGTGGAAGCAACGGTCTTCACATACGAGTCGACAAACAGGTGCGATGTATGCAAATCCCTCCGCTGGCATTATCCAGATCAGGTTAAACGGTCGATAACGAGTCAGTTATCCTCTCAGCCCAGTTTCCCAAGCTCCCGCATATATTGGTTACGGCACCATCATATCAGATCTGTATAAGATGTCAAGACAAACGGACTGCGAAAAAGGTTGTTTACCCAAACGCCAGGAAGGGAAAGGAACTGGGTAATTGGTCCCAGACATCAGGAGAGATTGGAGTAGAAGACAACCATGGCAAAAGTAGTGGTAAATCCGGCAACCATCAAGAAAAATATCATCAAAGGACTTCTTGAGCTGATCGATTCCGTGCCCGACAGCGATGAAGCTGCCGCCGTGAAACAGCTCATTTCCTATTTGAATGGTCTGCTGAGAATCAATGTGGTCACTCCGCCTACCACGGAAATCATGAGCATCATCAAACACGAGAAGCCCACCCTTTACCACGCCACCCGCCGGTCGCTGACGTCCACCAGCCATTTGAGCATGCTGTTTCAGATTGATATGAACCCGGACTTGGCAGCAGAGAGATTGCAGCAATACCAAAAAAGCAACTGAACGAAGCCCGTCTCCACAATTCCGAGACGGGCCTTTTTGTCTCATATCCGGTCATCTTCCCAGCGCTTCGCGTATACCTCGGCTGCTTCGCCGGCTTGATCCCGGGTCTTTACTTGGTTTGCAAAAGCGGCTGCCGATTGATCCAGCAGCCACTCCCGGACGGGATCTTCATTTACGTCCGAATCGACCTCCGTCTGTTCGTCGTCTTCCGCCTGTTCGGTAATGTAGGGTGTATCCAAATTTTGCTTGGTCGTCAGGATGTTTACCTGCACGTTTTCCTCTGATTTTTTCATCTTTGCTTCCGCCTTGTCTGCATGTTCTTACCTGGTACTATTTCCCGGCAGAACTGATCATATGCATGCCGGGATGAGCCATGAGTACAGGCCAAGACAACCCGTACGGAATATGAATTTTCCGTCTATTTTCTCCCGAGAGGAGTTGCTTCGTCAGGGAAGAATTACTTCAGAGGGCCTGACAGCAAAACGACAGGTTAGAAGCGTTCCTTACGGTTATGTTATCGATAGGATCTTTTGGAGGGTTACACTTGCGGATACGATATCTACCCCTTTTGCTCATTTTTGCGTTGTGTTTGCTGCTCCCGGGGTACACTCCTCACGCCGGCAGTGCGAAGGCTGCATCCATCGGCCCCAAGGGGCTGGGGACCGAGCAGCGGAATTGGGTGACCGGTCCCGAAAAACCGCAGATTTCTATGGAGCGCTACAGAGTAACGGTTCAAGATGATGTGACCATTCCGATGCGCGACGGCGTCCTCTTGAAAGGCCGCCTGTATTTGCCCCAGAAGAGCGGTCCATTCCCTACGCTGGTGATGCCAAACGGCTATGGTCACGACAGCCGTACCGGCCGGCAGATGGATCATCTGCCTTTTGAGATGGCACAGCGCGGGTATGCGGCTTTGCATGTGACTATGCGAGGGACCCCGCCGTCGAGAGGGGTCAAGAACCTCTACAATAAATTCGGGAAAGACGGCTATGACGTGATTGAATGGGCCGCCGAACAGACGTGGAGCGACGGCAACGTGGGTATGGTTGGCGCGTCCCTCTTAGGGATCAACCAATGGCTTGCGGCCAAGGAACTTCCTCCTCACCTGCGGGCAATCACCCCCGAGATCGCTTGTACGGATTGCTATGACACGCTGTGGTATCCGGGCGGGATGCTGCCCGGACCGGGCAGAGCAGCACGCGGCTTCCCGGAGTACACCTCGGCCGTCCAGCATCGAAATTTCGACAGTTGGTGGCGGGAGCGCACCGTACTGGCCGAGGATCTTCAAGCGATGGCCGACCACGGCATAGCCGTATTGATCTCAGGCGGCTGGAACGATTACATCACCCCGGGCAACGTGAAAGCTTTCGCGGAATACAGCACCATGAACGGCAGCAGCAAGCTCATCATCGGACCTGAGGCCCATACCTCGATCAAATCGCTTCTCCCCTACAGTTACAGAAATTACCAGCAACTCTGGTTCGACCACTATCTACTCGGGCTGGATAACGGCATCGACCAGGAGGATCCTGTGCTGATCTATGTGCAAGGACCCAATCAATGGCGGTTCGAAAAAGCCTGGCCGATCCCGGATGCCAATCTGGAAACACTGTATTTGAGCCAGACGCGAAGCGGGTCTGTCAAAAGCTTGAATGACGGTTCACTGTCGGCCGATAAACCCGCGGAGAAAAAGTCGGTTGCCAAGTACAGCTATTCTCCCGCTGCGGGACCCTTCCTGCCTGCGATGCGGAGCAACGACAACGGGATTACGCAAGCGGATCAACGCCCGTATGAAGCAAAAACGCTTACCTGGACCACAGGTGCGCTTTCCGTCCCTACGGAAGTGACGGGCAGCTTGAAATTTACCTTTTGGGCTGCAGCCACTGCGAAGGATACGGACTTTGTCATACAAGTGACAGACGTCGCCCCCGGCGGAGAGTCCAAACAGGTTACAACCGGCTACCTGAACGCCCCCCGGGCAAAGTCGCGCTCCCATCCGGCGCCGCTCACACCGGGTAAAATCGAACAATATGAGATCGAAACCTTGCCCACATCGTACGTCTTCGCGGCCGGACACCGGATTCGCCTAAGCATTGCCGGCGGGAGCAAAGCGCTGCCTCACCAGATCGCTCCCCAGGGACCGGGCCTCAATCCCACTCCGGCCGAAGTGACGATCTACCAGGATGCAACTCATCCTTCGAGCCTGGAGATCCCGGTGATCGGCACGAATTTGAAGGGGCAAGTTCAAAACCCGCCAGAGCAGAAGTGGACCAGCTTGTTGGAGCGCTTGAAGTCGCTCATGCAGCATCAGATAAACAAACCAGTCGCACGCCAATGAAGGCGTCCGACTGGTTTGTTTTATGTTCAAACGAGCGGTCCGAAATCCTTGTCCAGCTTCAGGAGAAATTTGGCGACTTCCTTCGCGTGATTTTTGACGTAGATGCGGTAATCCCCATCTTCGGGAACGGTTATGGTAATGGTACCTGTTCCAGTGGCAACCCGCTTGCTGTACACTTTCTCTGTGGAGACGGACATGATCCCGATTTCAAGTTCTCTTACCTGCTCGCATGCAACAGACCAAGTGACAGTCTCGCCTTTGGCCCATGCCGCCTGACCAAAATTGTTCTCGTGTTCGGCAGCCAGCCAAACAGTTAAATCCTTTCCGTTCGACGTGCTGATACCGCCTCCTTCTCGAGCTGCTCCCTCGGACGATTGAGTCGGCCCGGCTTCCGCCGTTGACGGACCTACTGCAGGAGCAATGGAAGATTCCACAGGCTTTCCGGCGGAACTAACAGCAAATGCCCCTCCTGTCCCGATGGTGGCGATCAGTACGATGCCTAAGATCACGAGGCCAGATTTCTTCTTTGTCGTGTCCATAATCGAAAAAAGGCGAGTCCTCATTCCCTTCTTCCCTTCGTAAAAGTTGGTTGAGAAAGACGTTTGGCGCCCGTCCCGGCTGCGGACGACGCCGATGATCGTTTCCCCGTAACGCTTGCGCTGCGCAAGGCTCATGCCTGCCAGTACCCGTTCATCGCATGCGATTTCCCCCTGCGCGGCAATCGCTTTTGCCATCAGATAGACAACCGGGTTGAACCAGTGGACGGCAGCCGCGAGCAAAACCACTGCTTTGTACCAGAGGTCGTTTCTCTTGAAATGAACAAGCTCATGCCTGAGAATGAAGTCCAGTTCATCGGAACGAAATGGAACGGGCGGCAGCAGGATGACCGGTCGGAAAAAGCCAACCAACATGGGGGTTGTGATCCCCTGACAAATCCTGATATGTATCTGACCTCCGACCTTCATTTCGGTTTTTACTGCACGGAAAACGTCTGCTGTCTCCGGATCAGTCACTTCCTCGCTCCAGCGGTTGACCAGTCTCATAAAGCGCCAATGCCGCCTGGCGTGGAGAGCTAGCTGGACGATCATGCCGATCAGCCATAGGCCTGCCGCCACTTGCCACAGGGCTTCAGGCGAACCCCAGCCTGTTTCCTGCCCGACAACCATCGGCATCAAGCGCTTACCGGCCTCTATGGGTTCAACAAGCACGGCCGGCATATCGGGTTTCAGGGAGAACAAAGCTGCCTCCCAATGCGGCCGAAAAGGGCAGAGCCACCCGATCACGATCGCCAGCCAAGTGTAATACAGCCACGTCGCAGCATAGCGCTTAGACAAAAGCGGCGTCGCAGCCATATAGGCCAGGGATACGACCGACATGCCGACCGAGCATTCCAGCAAGGCTCTGAAAAATGCTTCCATGTCACTCCCTCTTTTCTTGCAGCCATTTGCTCAGCTCGTCCAGGTCCTCATCCTTCAATTTTTTGCCGTCATACAGCGCGGCAACCAAGCTTGTAAAAGAGTTTTCGTGAAACTTTTCGATAAAGTCTCCGGTTTCAAACTGTACGTACTTCTCCTTGTCCACAAGCGGAAAGTAGGTACGTTCTTTTCCGTTTTTTTCCGACCGCAGAAACCCCCGCTCGACCAATCGCGACAGCAGGGTAAGAATCGTCTGGGCTTTCCATTCCTTTTCTCTTCCCAACTGTTCCATGATGATGTTCGTTGTGATCGGGGGTTGATTGGCCCATACCACTTTCATAATCTCAAACTCGGCATCAGGAAGCTTTTTCAGCTGATTCAAGGCATCACCTTCATTTTCTACAATTGTCTACAACCATATTCTACAAGCGTCTTAAATGGTTGTCAACCGTGGAAACTCAATACTTTGCCTGCCTTCATAAACACACAGCTAAGACCCGCATAACAAAAAATAAAGCGGCCGTCCGGGATACTAGGATAAAGCCCCGGACAGCCGCTCTGTCTCAATTCAGTCTATTCAACAAAATTCCTTGCTCGCCGGAGATAACCGTCAGTCCCTGCCGGTCATTCGTTGTACAGATGGCAAGCGACATACTGGTTGTCCACTTTCCTGAACACCGGCTTTTCCGTCTTGCAGATGTCCATGCAAGCGCTGCAGCGCGGATGGAACGTGCAGCCGGAAGGCGGATTTGCCGGGCTTGGCACATCTCCCTGCAAGACGATCCGCTCTTTCTTCAGCAGCGGATTCGGCTGGGGGACGGCAGATAACAAGGCCTGCGTGTACGGGTGCTTTGGCGATTGGAACAGCGCGTTCTTATCGGCCAATTCCACCATTCTGCCCAAATACATGACCCCAACCCGGTCGCTGATATGCCGCACCACGCTCAAATCGTGGGAGATGAACAAATAGGTGAGCTCAAATTGCTGCTGCAAATCCTGCAGCAGATTGATCACCTGGGATTGAATCGACACGTCCAGGGCGGATACAGGCTCATCGGCGACGATTAATTTCGGATTCAGCGCAAGTGCCCGGGCGATTCCGATCCGCTGGCGCTGACCGCCGCTGAACTCGTGGGCGTACCGCTTGGCGTGATAGCCGCTCAACCCGACGACATCGAGCAATTCCTCCACTTTGCGGTCTTTTTCCTTGCCCTGAGCCAGCCCGTGTATTTCCAATGGCTCCGCAATGATGTCGCCCACCGTCAGACGCGGGTCAAGCGAGGCGTACGGATCCTGAAACACGATCTGCAAATCTTTCCGAAGCGTTCGCAATTCTCGCTTGTTCATGCCTACCAGGTTCTTGCCGGCGTAGAGAACTTCTCCTTCAGTAGGTTCCAGTAATTGTAAAATCGTTCTTCCGGTCGTGGACTTGCCGCAGCCGCTTTCCCCTACCAGTCCCAGCGTTTCCCCTTTATTGATGGTAAAGTTCAGGCCGTCGACCGCTTTAACGTAATTGACAGTTCGGCTCAAAAACCCTTTTTTGATCGGAAAATACTTTTTCAAGTTTTTTATTTCAACCAGCGGCTGTTTCACTCTGATTCCTCCCTTCCTCGGAAGAGTGCAGCCAGCATCGGCTCAAATGCCCTGCTTCCAACGTTTCCAGCGGAGGCATCTGCTGTCTGCAGATATCCGACGCATACTCGCATCGCGGAGCAAAGGTACAGCCTTCGCGCATACTGCCCGGTATCGGCACGCTGCCCTTGATGGAGTACAAGCGCTTATCCTGGGATTCCAGCGTCGGAATGGATTTCATCAACCCCTGGGTATAGGGGTGCTTGGGATTGGTAAACAGCGTGACGACATCCGCTTCTTCGACCACTTTGCCGGCGTACATGACAATCACCCTGTCGCACATCTCCGCTACGACCCCTAAATCGTGGGTGATCATCATGATCGCCGTATTGTGCTGCGCTTTCAATTCTCTCATCAAATCGAGAATTTGCGCCTGAATCGTGACGTCCAAGGCAGTGGTAGGCTCATCCGCGATCAAGAGCTTCGGGTTGCAGGACATGGCCATGGCAATCATCACGCGCTGCCTCATTCCGCCCGACAGTTGGTGAGGATATTCGTCCACGATCTGTTCCGCCCGGGGGATGCCGACCAGCTTCAGCATTTCAATCGCCCGCTCGCGCGCTTTTGCCTTGTTGTACTTCATGTGGATCTGAATGGCTTCGCCGATCTGCTGACCGATCGTGAACACGGGGTTCAGCGACGTCATCGGCTCCTGGAAGATCATCGCCATCTCGTTTCCGCGAATGCTCCTCATCTCCTCTTCCGGCAACGAGAGCAGATCCTTGCCGTCAAACCGGATTGAACCGCCGACGACTTTTCCGGGGGTCAGCCTCATGGCAGTCAGCGAGGTGACGCTTTTCCCGCACCCCGACTCCCCTACGATGCCGACGGTTTCCCCCTCGTGTATCGTGATATCTACCCCGTCTACGGCTGGAACAACACTGTCATTGGAATAAAAGTATGTTTGCAGCCCTTTTATCTCAAGAAGCTTCTTAGTCAATCCAAACCCTCCCTTGCAGCAAAATACATCCTGTGGTGTTCTACAGCTTCATCTTGGGATCAAGCGCGTCACGCAAGCCGTCGCCAAGCATGTTAAACGCCAAAACCATAAACATGATAGCTAATCCGGGAATCGTGCTGACATGGGGCGCCATCCGCAGGTATTCTCTGCCGGCGCTGAGCATCGCTCCCCACTCCGGGGTCGGAGGCTGCGCTCCCATGCCCAAAAAGCTGAGGCCTGCTGCCGTCAGGATCGCCGACGCGATGCGCAAAGTCGACAGTACGATGATCGGCGCCACGCTGTTGGGAATGATGTGTTTCATAATGATCCGGGTATTGGAGCCGCCCATGGCGCGGGTCGCTTCGATGTACTCCTTATTCCGGATCGACAGTACTGAACCGCGGGCGATTCTCGCGAAGGTCGGGACAGAGAAGAGGCCGATCGCGATCACGACGTTCATCATCCCCGGCCCCAGCACGCTCACGATGGCAAGCGCGAGCAAAAAGCTGGGAAACGCCAAAAATACATCCATGACCCGCATGATCAACGAATCGAACAGACCGCCGAAATACCCGGCAATCGTACCTAATGTGACGCCGATGATTAAAGATATAAATACCCCGACAAGTCCGACCATCAGAGAAATTTGCGCGCCGTAAATTACGCGGGAGAAGATGTCGCGTCCAAACTCGTCTGCTCCAAACGGATGGGACCAGGAAGGCTTGTCCAGCATTTGGTCCATATTTTGCTGGATCGGGTCGTAAGGAGCAATCCACGGTGCGAAGATGGCCACAATGACAAAAAGCGCTACCATCCATAACCCGATCATGGCCCGCTTGTTCTTCTTGAAGCGAGCCGTCATCATTTTCCAGGGCGAGCTGGGAACATACGATTGTGCTGCACTGCTGTTTTTCTCATGCTGGACCACTGCTTCTGTCTGGCTCATAGACCTGCTCCTTTCTAATCGTATCTCACTCTGGGATCAACCAGGCTGTAGCATAGATCGACGATCAAGTTTACAAAGACGAAGATGGCGGCGATGAACAGAATACTGCCCTGCACAGCGGGATAATCCCTGAACTGGATCGACTGAATGACGAAACGGCCAAGTCCATTCATGGAGAACACCGTCTCTGTGAGCACAGCTCCCCCGAGCAATTGTCCGAATTCCAACCCGATAATCGTGATAATCGGAATTAAGGCGTTCTTCAACGTGTGTTTGTAAATGACGACTTTCTCTTTTACCCCTTTTGCCCGTGCCGTACGGACGAAGTCCTGGTGGATGACCTCCAAGATACTTGAACGGGTCAAACGGGCCAGGATAGCGGAGGAAGACAGCCCAACTGCTACGGCAGGCAGAATAAAGTATTTAAAACTGCTGTTTCCGCCTGAGGGGAATATCGGCAGATAATAGGAAAATGCCAGAATAAGCATGAGCCCCAGCCAGAAAACAGGCATTGAGATACCGAATAACGAAAACATCATCGTAAAGTTATCGCGTAAACTGTTTGGTTTCGTGGCAGAAAAAATCCCGGCAAACAGACCGATGACTACCATGATGATGATGGCCATGACGGTAAGTGTAATCGTCGTGGGGAATCTGGTTAGGATTTCCTTCAAAACCGGACGATCGGAGCGGATTGAGTTGCCAAAATCGCCTTTTACCAGATTAGCCATATACATCCCGTATTGAACGTAGAGAGGCTTGTCCAGCCCCAGTCGTTCCCGGATTTGCTGTACATCATGCTGCGAAGCGTCTTCTCCCGCTATGATTCTTGCCGGATCGCCGGGAATCATGTGAATGAGGGCGAAAGTGATGATAGATACGCTGATAAGGGTGGGTATCATTTGCAATACACGCTTGATAATATAACTGATCAACCTGATGCCTCCTTCCCCTGCCGGGTGTTTTTCTTTTAGTCAACACTTTGCCCACGATTTCGAATTTGGTAAGATTGTTTCACTCCCTCTTCTTCCCATGCCTTTTTGCTGAATCCCTTCATTTGAGAGTAGCACCAGATGAATGATAAGTAAAATTAACATTTTTATTGGAAAGAACAAAAAATATCTTATGAAAATTTGTATTTTATATGCGTTTTCATTTGATGTTATTTCTCATCTTGCAGACCCAGTTCATCGATCACCAGTGCAGCCATTTTGATTCCTTCCATGTAGTCCTTTATCAAAATATTTTCATTTGGCGCGTGTTTTTTCGAGTCTGGATTGCCTACGCCGAACCCTGCAGCGGGAATTCCAAATTGCTGGCACAGCTTGTACATCGGACCGGACCCCGGATTCATGATAATGACTCGCGGCGGAATCCCATTCAGCTTTTCCGCAGCTGTTATAATCTTTTGAACAAGCGGATGGCCTGGATCTGTCTTCGCCGGAGGTGTCCCGTCTGTTGCAATGACTTCTATATCCTCGAATCCGCTGCGATCCAGATGCTTTCGGAGCAGCTTCAGGATTTCCTCCGGGTCCTGATCGGGTACCAGGCGAAAATCGATACTCACCCGTGCAGTCGAAGGCAATACTGTTTTCGTTCCCTCTCCCTCGTAGCCGGACACAAGTCCGCAAATGGTGCAGGTAGGTTGGAACAGCAGCCTCTCCTTCAGTTCCGTCCCGCTGCAATTCAGCAAAAATTGCTTTAATCCCAAACGGTTCAGCATCTGCTCTTCTTCAAAATCCATTTCTTCGAGAATGCGTTTTTCCACTTCATTCGGCTTTTGCACCCGATCGTAAAACCCGTCGATTAAAACCTCTTCCTGTTCGTTTTTCAAGCTGTTTAAAGCCCAGATCAAACGCCAGGCGGGATTCTCGATAATCGCGGCATTGGAAGAGTGCAGGTCGGTATTGGCTCCCTTTGCCACCAAGTGGACGTAGAGAATTCCCTTGTTCCCCAGTTTTACTTCAAAGCTCCCGTCTTCGTTGACGATCCCGTTCTCCCAGATGCACAGGTCGGCTTTGAATTTTTCCGGATGGCTTTGGGCGAATTCCTGAATATGCTTGCTGCCGGATTCCTCTTCCCCTTCGATAATAAACTTCAGATTGACCGGAAGCTCCCCATACACTTGCTGATAGGCGTGGACGGCACAGATACGGGCTACCAGGGCTCCTTTATTATCTGCCGACCCGCGGGCAATGAGTTTGCCTTCTTGTATTTCCGCTGCGAACGGATCGCACACCCAGGCCTCAATCGGGTGTTCCGGCTGTACGTCATAGTGATTATAGAACGAAATGGTTCTGCTTCTGCCCTGGGAAATCTCCCCGTACAGGATGGGGTGACCGTTCGTCTCTATCACCTCTACTTTCGCCCCGATCTCCAGCAGCAGCTTTTGGACGAGATCAGCCGCTTCTTTTATTCCTCTGTTTTCCGTGGAGACACTGGGCTTACGGCATAACTCTTGCAGCCAATTGATATATCGCTCCCGATTTTCTTCAATGTACCGAAAAACCTGTTCCATCGTAGCCTCATCTCTTTCATCTAATAGTTATCCATTATGCATGCTTCGATTTACCGGCGTCAGAAACTTTACTATTCAAGTAAAATTCCCACTAGCAACAAATTATACATACGACTAATAAATAGGTAAAATTAATTAATTTAATACAATTTCCATAAAAAATTTTATGGAATAGACCGAGTTGGGAAATCTTTTGTTGTATTCATAAAGCTCTTACTACTATACTTTTAGTTGTATGCCGCAAAAAAGTTTGAAGGAGCCTGCTATGGATGAGAAAGATTTCATTATGCTTCAATATATCCACGAGGAACAGCATATCACCAAAGCCGCAGAACGCCTCTATATGACGCAGCCTGCCCTTACCTACAGATTGCAGCAGCTGGAAAAAGAACTGGGCATCCAGATTCTGATTAAAAACGGGAAAAAAATTACATTCACGCCAGAAGGCGAATATTTGGTTTCCTTTGCCCACAAGATGTTGTTTCAATTTCGGCAAGCCAAGGAGCATTTGACCAACATGGCAGATGAGGTGCAGGGCACTTTAAAAATTGCCGTTGCCAGCATCTTTGCCAGGTATTACCTGTCTCCTCTCCTCAAAAAGTTCGTCGAGCAGTATCCCAAGGTCGTCATTAACGTCTATACGGGATTAAGCCCGGAATTAATGGAATTATTAGACAGCGAAAACGTCCATCTTGCGCTTGTTCGGGGCGACTACAAGTGGCCGGGAGAAAAGCATCTTGTCACCCAGGAAAATCTGTGCCTGGTCTCCAAAAATCCGATCAATTTGGAGCTCCTTCCCTACTTGCAGCAAATTCAATACAGGGCCACCGACAAAGCTTCACGAAGTTTCAAGTTTACTTCCAACACCCCAGTCAACGAGCAAATCCAACACTGGTGGACGGAAAGGTACGAGGTTCCTCCTCTCACGACCATGCAGGTGGACAGTTATGAAACATGTAAAGAAATTGTCAAAAACGACTTGGGTTATGCCTTTATTCCGCGAATTTTTTTAAATCCAACAGACAATCTTTACACCCTTGATTTAATCACCAAGGATGGAAGCGTTATCAAAAGAAATACCTGGATGCATTACAAAGAATCCTCAACAAGATTAAAGGTTGTGGACAAATTTATTCAATTCATCAAATCCCAAAATTTACATTCCCGCTGGTCTCCCCAATAAGCCAAACAACCTTGGCGCATCCGCACAGAATCGGAGGCCAAGGTTGCCAGGCTACAACTCCTAACGGGAGATGGCTTTTTCCCTTAAAAACTCATCCTTGATCTGCTTCAGTAAATCCGGGTTCTCAATGAGATCGCAGCAGCTTCCCGCAATCGCTTTTGCGGCCGCGATGACAGCATAGTGACCATCTTCGCTTACGCCGGCTTGCTCCCACTCCCTGGTGTGGTTGGGGACGCCAAACGGGACAAATGAGACCCGCAAGCAGGCTCCCGGAACAATATGGGTTACGATGCTGAAATCCGTTGATCCTGTATTCTGCCTTGGCGGAGTAATCTCCCTGGCCCCGGCTTCTTTGGCATTGGCTAATAAGACGTCATTCAAACTCTGGACATTCAATTTGTTCGCCAACGTCTTTCCTTCCTGAATCGTCAGCTTGGCCCCAATCGCCAGCGCCGCGCCGCGGGCTGCATTGCAGACACGTTCCGTTACCTCGTTCAGGTACGAAACATCAGCGGCACGTATTAAAAATTTGGCGACAGCCCGTTCCGGAACAATGTTGGGGGCGACCCCGCCTTCTGAGATAATCCCGTGAATGCGTACATCAGACCGTACATGCTCTCTGAGGTACTCAATGCCATGAAACGTCATCAGCACCGCATCGAGTGCGCTTATGCCCAATTCCGGCGCTACAGCCGCATGGGAAGACTTCCCTTCGAAGATAAAATCCCTCGAAGTGATCGCCAGAGATTTTCCGTCGACAGTCGTGCGATCGCCCCCGTGCATCATCAAAGCAACATCCAGTTGATCGAACAGTCCGGCTTTCGCCATGGGGATTTTCCCGCTGGTCGTTTCCTCTGCCGGCGTTCCGTAGACGACGATCGTGGCCGGCGTATCGCCAAGATTCTGCATGATGGCGATCGCTGCGCCGGTGATGGATGAAGCCTGCAAATTATGGCCGCATGCATGGCCCAAACCTTCCAGTGCATCGTATTCGCATAAAAGGCCGATCGTCGGACCGCCCTCTTTATTTTTATACGTCGCCATAAATGCAGTAGGCAGATCGGCTACATTCGTCTCTACGGTAAAACCGTATTGCGACAGCGTTTCAGTCAACAGCTTTACCGCTTTGAATTCCTGGTTGCCCAATTCCGGATTGTCGTGGATAAAATCGTTAATGGAAATGATTTTGTCGCTCAGTTTCTCTACACTCTCAAACATCTTTTCTTTTCTATTCATCTTGTGCCTCCCATCATGCGCTGTCAGACCATAAAAAGAGAGAAGGAGTACTTATATATTTCCTCCCTCTCTACCGTAAGTTTGAAGCTTTTAACGATTTTGCAGAATTTGGCTAAAAAAATCTTTCACTGCAGGGAGAACCTTAAACCCTTCATGAGCGATCCCGGGAAGCTCTTCGTACCGCACGGAAATTCCTTCCCTTCGAAAACTGTCCCGAAGTGCCCTCAGTCTTTCAACCCGTGTATTTCCAAGTTCTTTAAAACCGTCCAACCAAAACGGGGCGTCTTCGTCATTGATCATCCACGTTTCCAAGTCCTCGCTGCCTACCGTCATCAATACGGGAACGCTTTGCATCTTGGACAGAGGCAGAGGCTTGCCAATCTTCTCCTGGTAATCCCCTACTCCCAAATACCACGGTTTGCTCCTGTCCAGATCGGTCACATTGCCAGGTGCTCCGATGGATAGACCCAGTAAGCGTTCGGGATGCAGGTAATAGAAGCGATGGACAAATTGCCCTCCACCCGAAAAACCGTGGAGAAAAAACCGGTCACTGGCAACGCGGTACTGCTGTGAAATCTCGTCCACCATCGCCAACAAGACCTCGTCAAACCGAGTATCCTGCACCCGGACAAACTTATAGGAATCCACTTCCCAAGGTTCCGTAATCCCTCCGGGAAACAGCGGGGCAAGAATAATCGTGTGGTGCGCCTCGGCAAAATCAATGAATGCATCCCGGTACTGCTGGGCGTTGCGCATGCTCCCGTGGACGATCACGGCAAGCGAGCAAGGCTCCTCGCGCTCGTCATAGCTTTCGGGAATGTAGAGACAGTAGGAAAACCTTGAATCGTACTGACAAGTAAACTGGGTCGTCGCTTTTCTTTGAAAATAGAGAGCCTTGCTCATTTTTTCACCGCATCGCGGAGAATGAGGTATTCATTCGCCCAGGTGTAAACATTTTCCAGACCCTTCTGATGGGCTTGCACTTGTCTGTACTCCACCAGGAAAATCCACGGAGCGTCGTCCTTGATCAGCTGCATGGCTTCATGGTACGTTTGCGTCCGCTCTTCCAAATTGGAAAGGCTCATTCCTTTTTCAACCAGTTCGTCAACTTTCGGATTGGAATATCGGGAGTAGTTGTTTGCTCCGTTCGTTGTCAAGAGCGGTCTCAGACCCCAGTCGGCATCTCCCGTCGAGTTGCCCCAGCTGCCTACCATCAGATCGAAATCGGAATCTTTTTTGTCCGTCTCCGCTTGGTAAGCGCTCCACTCCCATTTCCGCAATTCAACATCAAAACCGACAGCCTGCAGTCCGGCCTGGATAAACTCTGCGATTTTACTGTCCATCAAGTAACGGCCATCCGGTGTCCACAGTTTGATCTTCGTCCCTGGTTTCACACCCGCTTCAGCCAACAGCTGCTTGGCCTTTTCCGGGTCAAAGGGATACTCGCCGACAGAGGAATAGCCTGTCACGGATTCTGAAATGGCAGCATCGGCTACCTTGGCCTGACCATTCAGGATTTTGTTCACGATCGTTTCCTTATCAACCGCGTAATTCAATGCTTGGCGCACCTTCACATCCTGGAACAGCGGTTTCGATGCATTGATCGCGATGTAGAGATTGCGATAGGCCGGCGTAATTTGCACGTCGATATTCGAGTTTTGCTTCAATCGATCCACATCCTGGGAAGCGATCGGGGATATCGCATCGACTTCGCCGTTCTCCAGCATGATGGTTCTCGACGAGTTTTCCGGTACCGGCTTGAACGTGATGGATTTCAACTTCGGTTTGTCACCCCAGAAGTCTTGATTGGGTTCAAACACAACAGATGTACCGGGAGTCCATTCTTTCAATTTATAAGGGCCGGTGCCGACAGGATTCTTGCCGATGTCCGCATTATCTTGAATCGCTTTCGGACTGATAATGCCCCCTGCTCCGTGGGCAAAGGCGTTCAACGCTGCGCCAAACGGTTTCTTAAACGCGAAGGTGACTTGATATTCGCTGTCAACGTTTACATTTTCGATAAAATCAGTATAGAGGGAACTTCTGGCCAATTTTTTCTCCGGATTGAGCACCCGGTCGAAGTTGACTTTTACTGCTTCTGCGTTGAATGGAGTCCCATCCTGGAATTTCACGCCTTCACGCAGCGTGAAGGTCATTTTCAACCCATCTTCTGATGTTTTCCACTCCGTTGCCAATTGAGGAACAATCCTGGAGTTCTCGTCAAACGTAACGAGTTTGTCATATAGCAGGACGTTCGCCTGATTCGAGATACTGTCATTGGCATCCTGCGGATCAAAGGTGAGCGGTTCTGCTCCAAATGCCACGACTACATCCTTTGCTTCTACAGCTTGACTCGCGTTTCCGGATTGATCTCCTGAGCCAGACTCCGGTGTAGAACCGCCGCAGCCGGTAAGCATCAGTGCGGCACCCAGCACTAGTGATAAGCAGAGCGTTAACGTTTTTCTCTTTTTCATCATGTACCCCCCTGTTTGAACCCTGTTATTTATGAAAAGGAATAGCATTTGTACTCATATTTGTGAGGCGGACCAATCGCGATCCACATCTGCCCTTTGCTCGGCTGTGCGATCACGGAAGCAAAGGTAACGGATTCTGTACCCCAGTCTCCCGGCATGCGGCAAAGGGTGTGGGGAGCGGTTTCGCGGTCGCGCAGGACGCTTTGCATCGCGTCCGCATTCAGTTGACCGTGTTTTTGCTCAAGCAGGGCTCGCATCCGCTGTAAGCGAACCTGCGAATTTTCCAAATCTTCGCCGGTTTTTCTTTCCTCCTCCAACAACTCTTCTGCAACAAAGTGGTTGGAGTGAGCCAAAAGGCCGTTTACCGGCTGTATCAGGCCGTCTCTTGCCGGAACCGTTTCGAGGTCGATCGCCTTGCCCGTCTTGTCCATCATGATCAGGTTTCGAGACGAAGCCCTGTGCAGCCCTCTGACCAAATCAATCCCTTCTTCCACCGAAGACGCTTTCATCAAGGCCAAACGGGAGAGCAAGTAGCGGGGAAAGCCGACGCGCCAGCCGTCACAGACCAAGAAATTGGCGAAAACACCCATTCCCGCATTGCTGATCCCGATATACGATATTTGCCCGGCCGGTGTCAGCATCAGCGTTGACGGCCCTTCATCCGGGACACATTCGGCTACGATCCCGATTTCCGAGTAAAACCCCGGCAAGTCGGCATTTTGACCGATCAGCGGGATGCCGTCACTGGTCGCTTCCGGCATGACGGCAAATGTGGTGCACTCGTCTGTGGTGTCAAAGTGCTGGTAGGCCTCTGCCCGAAGCTGCAGGAAGTAAGCCTCGCCCAGCGACAGACCCGTTGCATCGGCAATTCCCTGGATTTCCTCATCAAAGAACGGAGCGTATTTCATGACGTAGGGCCGGTATTGCAAGGCGGCCTGTTCCAAGGCTTCGAGTGAATCTACCTTTACCTTGCTTGTCAGCTTTTCCAGCGCATAATCGCGATGCTTTTGAATCAGGGCTTTACATGCCTCACCGTATTGCTGACCGATTTGACGGTGAGTTCCAGAAAAACGGTAGAAGGGAAAAGATTCTGACGATCTTCCGGAAGTCGTGTTTTCCAAATTGTGCAAATTATGCAACCCCCTTTGGTCATGGTCATGGATAGAAGGAATAGCAAAACTCTTCTTAGCCTTTTTAATCATAACATTTGAATTTCAATTATGTTAAATCAGTGTTTTTACAGATCATTCATAAAAATTTTTTATTCATCTGCAAAAATAAGTTTCTATATTTGGTTTTTATGTATATTTATGTAAATGAAAGACAAGAGAGTGACGTACCGCGATTGAAGAGCGTATCACCCTTCTGTTTTTACGGTCTCGGAAATGAAGTCGACGAATGCCTTTACTGCATGCAATTTCAAGGATTCTCCGCGAAAGAGCATCCACGTGCTCCGGTACACCGGCTCCCCCTGCAGATCGCGAAGCTCCGTGCAATGCAGTCCGGTCGTGTGGGTCAGCACGCTGCCGGGAAGGATGGCATAGCCTAGTCCGTTGGCCACCATTTCTTTGCACGTATCGACATTATCCACCTCCATACCGATGAAGGGAGGTGCCTGGTAGTGATTGGCCCACCAGTGATCGATCAGTGATTTGAGCTGGGAATCCGTCTGGTACTCAATCCTCGCCAGCGCAGGCAATTCGTCCGGGCGGATCTCCTCCTTCGAAACGAGATACACTTTTTCTTTCAAGAAATGAAGCTTTTGGTCGGCCCAGGGGTATTCGCCTTTCACAAATCCGATATGCACCTCCTGGCTGTTCAATTTCTCCAGTACATCCCTGCTCCAGCCGGTATAGATTTGAAACTCGACGTGCGGATACTTGTCTTTAAATAATTTTAACAGCCCGGGAAGTTTGTACCTGGCGATAAAACTTGAGACCCCCAGTCTCAGGGTACCTCTTGGGACCGAATCCATATTTGCCAGGTTCTCTTTGATGGTGCGAATTTTCCGCAGCATCTCTTCCGCACACTTCACCAAGTATTCGCCTTGCGGAGTAAACTCGACCCCCTTCGTCCCCCGGTACACAATCGTCACGCCAAACTCCTTCTCGATCTGCCTGAGCCGATTCGTCAGCGCAGGCTGCGATACATACAGACTTCTCGCTGTTTTCGTAATATTTTTATGCTGGTACAGCGTCCGCAGCATCAGCCAGTCCCGCTCTTCCATCGTGTCAGATGCCTCCTGCCATAATTGTTTCGTATGGATTGCGATAAGAAAATGCTATTTTCTATGACTTCTTATTTCACTGTATACTATAACCCACAAATGACATTGCTGCAGGTGAACTTATGACGCTCGCAATCGTAAATATCGTATCCCTAGGCTTTCAAACGATGGTGTACATGACCAGACTGATCATCCCCCTTTACGCAGCCGAGCTCGGAGCCAGTACGGCCGGCATCGGGCTGTTGACGGCATCCTACGCCTTGCTGCCGCTCTTTTTCTCCGTTTCTGCCGGGAAAATCGTCGATCGGGTGGGCAATCGCTTGCCGACTCTGCTGGGTTTGCTCGGTTTGTGCGCCGGTCTGGCCCTTCCGTTCTTTTTTTCATCGCTCTGGTCTCTCTGTCTGTCCCAGTTGATCGTGGGAATCGCGTATATCTTTATTAACGTCCCGCTGCAAAACATCCTGGGTCAGACGGCGACCCCGCAGAATCGGGACCACTATTTCGGCGTGTTCTCCATGTTCGTTGCTTTGGCAGGGGTAATTGGCCCCGCTGTCGGAGGGTACATCGGCGAGCACCTGTCTTATTCGTCCGTGTTTCTTGCCGCTGTCATCGCCGGCTTGATTCCATTCGCCGCGGCCTGCCGCATCCCGAAAGCTGCCAACGGCCCCAAGAAAGCGGTCCAAAATGAAACCAGCTCCCTGTCGCTGCTAAAAGCGCCTTCCCTGCGAAAAGCCTTGCTCTCCAGTGCCTTGGTGCTGTACTCCCGGGACATCTTCGTCGCTTACTTTCCGCTGATCGCAGTGAACTTCGGCCTTTCCCCGTCGGCGATCGGCTGGATTATCGCCATCCAAGGCATAACGATGATGGCCGTGCGCTTTCTGCTTGACAAGCTGACAGGTTCGTTCGGCCGGAACCAGGTGCTGTTCGGCTCCATACTGGTCGCGGGATTCTCCTTTCTCTTCGTTCCGCTGACCGATCATGTCTTTCTATTGGGCCTGATCAGTGCTGTCATGGGAGCGGGTCTTGGCTGCGGGCAGCCGCTGTCCATGACCACGGCCTTCAACGCCTCACCGCCGTCGAGAACAGGTGAAGTGCTGGGACTTCGCCTGGCCACCAACCGCCTTTCGCAGTTTCTTGCCCCGATGCTGTTCGGGCTGATCGGCACATGGGCGGGCATCGTATCCATCTTTTATGTAAGCGGGGCCTTCCTGGTCGGCGGCGCCTTTTTTACCAAGACGAAATCGGCGGGCGTTATCGCTGTGAAAAAATAGGGCGGAGGACCCCTGCTTGATGCGACATCGAAGAACATAAAAAAATCCGACCACCTATCAGTGATCGGAAGAATAGTACGTGATAGATTCATTATATAGACATGGCCGGAAATATTCCTTAGTCGGTTATTGGAAAAAGACAAGGGACTATTTGCTTATTTTCCCGTTTCCAACCAGATATCTTTCGCTGTGATTTTGCACTCTGTCAATGGGCAGTCAAACAGAACATGAAGTTCAAAGCCTGTATCAGAAAGGTAAATCTCATCATAGAGCCACCAAGCGCCCTCCAGTTTATCGGGAAGAGCAAGTTCTGTTACCCCCGTAAAGATCAGTTTGACGTCGGTGAAGTAGTGAAAGCCCCCTCGGCAATCCAGCGTCATGATCAACCGATCGCCAGATGCGAGCTCGCACGAGATTACCTTTGCATCGTGCAATGAATTCTCATGCAATTGAACAGCCCCTGCCGGTAATTTATCTTTTACTGCGTTGTATTGCTGCTTATATCCCAGTGCGAGGCGCTCCATTCTCATACGATATTCCTTCTGCCATCGTTCAGACATTTGCCTCAGTTCTTCCGAAGGGTACTCTGTTCGAATCGTATAATCATGGATATAGGGGTGAAACGATTCAGGAAGATACTTCAACAAGTCGCTTTTTCGGAAATCCAGGTCTTCCTGAACTTGCTTTTTGAGGTCGATCCCTTCTTCAGAGCAATATTGAATGTACTCTTCCCACTCCTCTCTTGTTTCCGGAAATACCAAGAAACCCGCTACTTGCATTTTCTCGTACCAAGCTTTTGTGAAATATTTCACAAATAAATCCCCTCCCTCAAGCTTTCTCCTCAAAGGGTCCGCAATTTTTGCAAAAACATTTTCATCGCCATCGTCGATACCGATGTGACAGCCTGGAGAATGGAAAATTCCCGGGTGAAACGCTTGTCCTTTATGGGCACGCTGCACACTTCTCCCGCTTCCAATTCCTTTTTTACGACCAGGCGAGACAGCATCGCAACGCCCAGCCCGGCTGCGACGGCCTCTTTCACGCCCTGGCTGCTGCTGAACACGAAACTGCGTTTGATCACGAGGTCGTTGTCCCGGATAAACTGATCGCTGAACGCCCGAGTGCCTGAGCCCGTCTCGCGCAGCACCCAAACCAGATCCTGCAGCATCCCCGGTTCTGCCTTCTGCACTGAGGACAAGGGGTGGCCTGGCGGGGCGATCAGAATCATCTCATCCTCCATAAAAGGCTTCACTTGGATGTCGGAATACCTTACCGTCCCCTCCACCAGGCCGATGTCCAACTCACTCGCCCGAATCCCCTGGGCGATTTCCTCGGTATTGGCGATCTTCACTTTCATGTCCACCTGCGGATACTGGCCGGCAAACTGGGCCAAGAGCCCCGGCAGGATGTATTCGCCGATCGTAAAGCTGGCGCCGATCTTCAATGTTCCGGTCACCACGTCGCGCAGCAGGCAGATCTCTTCTCTGGCCGTTTCGTAGAGGGCGAGAATCTGCTTCGCATGTTTATAGAGAATCTCCCCCGCTTCCGTCATCTTTACATGCTTGGGGGAGCGATGCATCAATTTAACGCCGAATTCATTTTCCAAATTGCGGATGTGCAGGCTGACCCCCGGCTGGGAGAGATTGAGCAGCTCCGCCGCACGTGAAAAATTGCTCTGTTCCACAACCGTAACAAATACCCTTAAGGTTTCTACGATCATCTGCTGCATCCTCCGTCATCCGGCAATGTGTGGACCCGCCGTCCTTCTCTCTACCCGATTGTATCTGTTTCCATCCGTTCGAACAACGCCAACGATAAGTTTTTCTAATCCTTCAGATAGCAGATCGGTATTTCACTTCCGCTTCCAGCCGCTCTATAGTTAGAACCGTAAAAGAACATGCATGTTTCTTTTTTCATTTGCAAGGAGTGAGGAAACGTATGGAGCAAGCGCAAGCACTTGCCATGCAAAAACGAAAAAAACAAAATCTCGGCTTTATTTTGGGGATCGTGCTTACCTTGGTGATCGCTTTGGTTGCGAAATACTTAGCCGGGTTTCCCTTTCTTTCCATCATGGGGCAGTTGGTCATCGCAATTCTCATCGGGATCGCCTGGCGGGCCGTCGTCGGAGTCCCGCAGCAGGTGATCGCCGGGACCAGCTTTTCCAGCAAAAAGCTGCTTCGCATAGGCATTATTCTGCTCGGGATGCGGCTGAACCTGATGGATATCGTACACGCCGGACCAAAAGTGCTGATCATCGATGTGATCGTCATCTCGTTTACGCTGGCGGTCGTGTACGGGTTAACCCGCCTCTTTCGGGTGGAAAAACGGCTGGGCATCTTGACAGCCTGCGGTACGGCCATCTGCGGCGCCGCTGCCGTCGTCGCGATCGCGCCGCAGATCAAGGCAAATGACGAAGAAACCGCGATCGGCGCGGCGATGGTCGCGATACTGGGGACGATTTTTACGCTTTTGTACACGTTTCTCTACCCGGTGCTGGGCTTTTCACAACTCGGATATGGCATTTTCTCCGGTGCTACGCTGCACGAGATCGCCCACGTGATCGCGGCGGCTGCTCCGGCCGGCAATGACGCGCTGGACATGGCCGTGATCGTCAAGCTGACGCGGGTCGCCCTGTTGGTGCCGGTCGCGATTCTCATCGGCATCTGGGCCAGCCGATTGGAACAAAAGGAACACGGCAGAGCCTCGAATGCTCAGAAGAAATCGATTCCGATTCCCTGGTTTATCCTCGGATTTCTGCTTGTCAGCGGAATCAACTCCTTGGGCATCATCCCGTCGTCCGTGGCTGACAAGATCGTGGTTCTCGCCTACATGCTGATCGCGATGGCGATGGCTGGACTCGGTCTCGGCGTCGATCTGGTCACGTTCAGACGGCTGGGGATGAAATCGTTCGCCGCCGGTCTTGTCGGGTCCATCTTGCTGTCGATCCTGGGGTTCGGTTTGGTTCATCTCTTTCACCTCGCGTGACGGACTACTCTCAAGAGCGGCAGTCCGAACGAACCCTCTTTCGAATATTCCCAACTGTGTTACAATGTCTGAAGAGGCGCCGGACTGCCAGCAAAATACGGTTAGTCGGGCGCCTTTCTTTCGAGATTTTTCCGCAGGCAAGGAGGAAGGATAGTATGCTCAAAGAGATGGCGCTGATCGGCATTTCTGTCGTCGCCGTTATCGTCGCCCTGATTGTCATCGCATTGGTCGTTGGCGGACTGATCTTGCTGGTAAAAGGCAAAAAGACGCATCACTCGATTATCCGTTCCCACCCCTTTCTTGGCTGGATCAGATACCTGTTGGAAAAACTGGGGCCGGAATTCCGACAGTACTGGTTTGATGACGATAATGCCGGTAAGCCCTTTTCACGCTATGATTTTATCGGGTTGATCTACTCAGCCAAGTACCGCTCAGATCTCGTCAGCTTTGGCTCCAAGAGAGCGTTCGAGGAATCGGGCTACTACATCGCCAACAGCATGTTTCCCCTGCTATCGGAAGAATTACAGGTAAAGAACGAGGAACTGGTCCATTCGCGAAAATACGTGATCGAGCACGAGGGCATCTTTAACCGCAGGGAAAAGGTCGTCGCGGACCAAACCCCGCCTTGGCTGTATACCGACGAAGACGCCCTGATCGTCGGCCCTGGCAGGAAGCATCCGTGGAAAGTTAGCGGCATGTTTGGCGCGTCGGCGACTTCGTACGGCTCTGTCGGAGAGAATTACATCCTCTCGACGGGTCACGGGGCCCAGATGGCAGGCGGCTCCTGGATCAACACCGGGGAAGGCGGCGTCGTAGCGGAACACCTCGCTTCCGGAGTTGACGTCGTAGCCCAAATCGGACCGGGGCTGTTCGGCTACCGCGATGATCACGGCGACTTCTCCCTGGACGAATTTTTGCAAAAGGCGGCAGAGCCGAATATCAAGGCCTTCGAACTGAAGTTTGCCCAAGGAGCGAAAATCAGAGGGGGACACCTGGAAGGCTCCAAGGTTAACGCCAAGATCGCCGCCGTGCGAAAAGTACCGATCGGCAAGACGATCAACTCGCCGAACCGCTTTTCGTTTTTAAAGAGCCCGGAAGAGGCTCTGCAGTTTATTCGCACCCTGCAGGAGGCGGGCGGCAAGCCGGTCGGAATCAAAATCGTCATCGGACAGCAGGATTCCCTGGAGGCCTTCTTGGAAACAATGATCAGATTGGACATCTTCCCCGACTTCATTACGGTGGACGGAGGCGAAGGCGGTTCCGGGGCTACCTACAAGGCGATGGCGGATTCGATGGGCCTTCCGCTGATCCCCGGCCTGATCACCTTGGTCGATACCGCCTGCCGGTACGGGATTCGGGAGAAATTTGCCGTCTTCGCCTCCGGAAAGCTGATCACCCCGGACAAGGTGGCGATTGCCCTGGCGATTGGAGCGGATGCCGTCAATTCTGCACGCGGCTTCATGATGGCCAACGGCTGCATCATGGCCTTGCAGTGCCACACCGGATGCTGCCCTGCGGGGGTGACCACGACCGATCCGAAGTACCAGGATGCGCTCGTGCCGGAAGAGAAGAAATGGCGGGTAATGAACTACATCATCAGCATGCGCGCCTCGCTCTTCGCCCTGGCGGCAGCGGCCGGCATCGACAGTCCCAAGCGCTTTACCCGCGAGCACATCTTGTTCAAGGATGAGCTGGGCCGCACCGTGAAGCTGAGCGAGCTTTTCCCGCTTCCTTCGCCGGAGCCGGAAAAAGCCCGCGGGGTCAGCGCGTCTTGAAGTAAGCTAAGAAAAGTGAGGGGAATTATACGTACCGCTTCAGTTTGCTTTGGAGGACATTGGGGAGGGAAACCGAAAAAAATGGGCTCGCTTCGTTCGTGGCAAGCCGGCGGGGAAGCGGGGGATGTCCGTCTCCACTACAAAAAACGGCACGTCGACCAAAAAGGACTGGGGGTAGCTCAACGTAGCGTTTGGTCGACAAGCGTGTGCCGTTTTTTTTCGTTCCGACTAGGTAGGCGTTGCCAAGGCCTGCGCTCGCTCCATTTTTTTCGGTTTCTCGCGGCTTTTCTCTATAAAAAAAGGNGTAGCTCAACGTAGCGTTTGGTCGACAAGCGTGTGCCGTTTTTTTTCGTTCCGACTAGGTAGGCGTTGCCAAGGCCTGCGCTCGCTCCATTTTTTTCGGTTTCTCGCGGCTTTTCTCTATAAAAAAAGGAAGAGGCAGCCCTGCTTGGGCTGTACTCTTCCCTTTGGCCCTTTGATGGTAAAATAACGTCACCTCTAATAGCCTGCATGAAGAGATTTCCAGCTTTTAGGGAGTGATCGGGATGGTCATTTGCCTGGAGTCCTGGTCATATCCTCCTCAATTTCAACCGTTCGAGATTTTTCATCCCAGTTCACATTTGCCCCTACTGTCTCGGTCACAATTCGAATGGGAACCATCATGTGCCCGGCAATCGTTCTAGGTTTAGCTTCTAAAAACAGGGGAGTTCCATTCACATATGCAAAATTCGACTGAGATAGTTTGATTTCGATCTCACCCTTTTTTGCCAGTACCAATTGATTCTGTTCATCCCAGGAAACCGCTGCTCCCATTTTTTCAAATACTCCTCGAAAGGGAACGTAAACCCTCCCTTCGATCATGATCGGAGGCTGCGGAAACGAGACCTTTTCCCCATTGATCAGAACCTGAATGGGCATGTCCTTTCTTGGAACAACAATCAGAGCATTGCTCAATTGTCTGCCCGGAGTAGTGATATATTTCCCGTGGGCATACAGACCGGACGAAGCCCCACCATCCATATTCATAGCAGACATCAACCCCATAGACCGGCATATTTCAGCCAACTGTGCCAGGGTAACGTTGGGGACCGTTCCCATGACAAGTCGATTGTCAGCCGTAAAGCCAATAAACGAACGCTGTCCACTGTTGATGGTCAATTTCGGATCTGTCATTCTTTCTTCTACAGGGTTGAGGACAATTTTTCCGTTCTTGACCAACGTTGGTCCGGCACTTGTTATGTGCTGGAATCCCTCGGAAGAAAGCTCGGTTGTCCGATCGATCACAGGAAGTGAATTCCCATTAAATCCGATTGAGGATCCGCTAGACCCTTCGTTTATTTCCACATAGTCGATGACAATTTTGCCCCACGGCGGCTTTTCTTCCCCTTTGTTGTACGCCATAAAAAAGGTTCCATTGATAGCAGCCAGCGCCCCATTTCTCTTCGCCATGCTTTCCAAACTTTCTGTTTTCCCCAGCTGGTCGTGTGCTAAGACAGGACGAACTTCCAACTGGGAATCATTTAGATTTACCGTTACGAATTGGACGTTTCGTTTACCCGAAGTCGTGGAGAAATCCCGGCTTCCCGCTGCGACACTCTTTTTTAGGTCTGGTTGGGTAGACGGAGCTGCCAGAGCAGGCGGCAGAAGGGTACAACTCAGCAGGAGTGTGGACAAGATCATCATGAATCGTTTTTTCATGTTCTCCCCCCATTTTCACTAGGCGAATCAGCTTTATAGTACCCTTCCCCTTGGCTGTTGCGATCAAACTTTAACTCACCCAAAAGGGGGAGGCATCATTGCATTCAACGTCGCCTTTTAAACAAAAAAGAAAGTGGCAATCCGACTTGTTCGGCCCCCCTTCCCTTTAAAAAGGTCTTGCAGATTTATTATTTTAACAACTTGCGTCAGAAGTCTCCTTCCTCAGCGAAACAGGTG
>NZ_JBJQOQ010000033.1:0-56410 GCF_046036945.1 Brevibacillus sp. B_LB10_24
TCGAAACAAGAAGCCCCCGCCTCTTCAGGCGGTGGGAGCATTCACGAGCGCTTCATCAATACGAACTTGCCAAGCAAATGGAAAAATTCCGCTTCTTCCATTTTCTACACAGAATGATGGAAGCTTCAAACTTAAACTTAGTTTCCTATGTACCGATTTGTGGCAGTAAAATTACTTGTGATTTTATGTTTTATGATACTTACGACAGTGCTTTACTTCATCTCGGTGTAGAGAAATTAACTGCAAATCAGCACTTCTTTCCTAAGACATTCATGGTTCGTTACCTATCTAGAGCTACTGCTAATAAATACATAGCCCACCAAACACCAGTAGGAATATCGAAATTATCCAAGATACCTCGATTGTAAATTCTATCTTGTCTATAGGAATAGTATATTTAAATGTCCTTCGTGATGACTGTTTTTTGACTTGCACCCAACTCAAGCTTAAGAAAGCGGCGGGGATCAATATTATGGTGAAAGGTAGGAAAGTATATAAAGTTTCTTTGAGTTGTTTGAAGAGCCATTTTGGTATCATTTCGACATGATAAAGCGGATTAAGCCGATGAGTTTTAGACTTATGATTCTTCATGGCAAAAATGAGGCAATAAAACAAATTAATAATAAATTACAGTCATGAAAAATCAACAAGAAGAATGGAACGATAAATGGCAATATTCTAATAAAATATGGTGCGAAATTCAAAAATTATATCGTTTGCAAACGGGTAAAGCATTGCAAAGAATTGAGTTGAAGGATTACGCAATGGCGGTATTTCCTTTGCTTTTACTCTGGTCCTTTGTTGCGACTTTCGGGCTGGCCCGTTTGCGATCCCGCCGGGAAGCGGCAGAATAAGTTTGCACGGGTCAGGTGAAAAACCAAGTTGACAAATCTGCAATGCGTATTATATTCTGTATTCACAATACGAAATACAGTTGCGAATTATCATTACTCTTATCCAGAGAAGGCTGAGGGACAGGCCCTATGAAGCCCGGCAACCTAGCAAGAGAGAGCGGTGCTCTCCCGCGCCAAGGTGCTAACTCCTACAGGTGTGAATATACCTGACAGATGAGAGGCGGGAATCGTTGATTGAAGCCTCTTTCTGTATGAAAGAGGCTTTTTTGGTGCGCTTCTGCGGCTGCTTCTTTGGGCAACAAGAAAAAGGGGGAAACACAGTGAAAAAGCGGTTTGGGATTGCGTTAGCGATGACATTGGCATTGTCCGTTGTCCTGGCGGGATGCGGAGCAGGCGGCAGCAGCAGCGGTGCGGGGGGCAGTCAGGCCTCAGGCGAGAAAGCGAAGCGGATTGCGCTCGTGATGCGGCAAAACGTGGGGACTTTCTCGGCCCAGTACATCAATGGCGTCAAAAAGGAAGTGGAGAAAAATGGCGGCGAGCTGACCGTCTTTAATGCCGATGGCGATCTGGCAAAAATGGCTTCCAACCTGGATGCCGCGGTCAACCAGCATTTTGACGGTATTTTGATCGACCATGGTACCGCAGAGGCCCTGCAGCAGGGGGCTGAAAAAGCGGTAAGCAGAAATATTCCGGTTGTCTTGTTTGATACCGAGATCAAGCTTCCGGGCGTACCGGTGGTGGAACAGGATGACAACAAGCTGGCCGAACTGAGCCTGGAGAAGCTGGCTGCCGATACAGGCGGCAAAGGCTCCATCGTAAAAATCTGGGTGGCCGGTTTTGCTCCGATGGAGAAGCGGCAAGTGACGTATGAGGCGTTTTTGAAAAAGTATCCGGATATAAAAGAGATTGCCGCGTTTGGTACGGCATCCAACAATACCGCTTTGGATACGCAGACACAGATGGAAGCGATTTTGAAAAAGTATCCGAATAAAGGCGACATCACAGCCGTGTGGGCCTCCTGGGATGAATTTGCCAAGGGAGCGACACGGGCAATTCAACAGGCTGGACGGACAGAGATCAAGGTGTACTCGATTGATCTGAGCGATGAGGACCTGCAAATGGTTCAGGAGGAGAATTCTCCCTGGGTGGCGACGGCGGCGGTCGATCCGTCTAATATCGGCTTGATTCATGCGCAAACGGTCTTTAAGAAGATCAATGGGGAAGAGGTCCCGGAAAGCGTGAAGCTAAACCCCGTGCTTGTCGACTTTGCGGATTTGCCGAAAGACAAAAAGGTGACGATGGAGGATCTGCCTGGGTACATCAAAGATTGGGGCAAGTAAGACAGGTTTGATCTGTTTGACAATGCCCGTTGATTGCTAGGATCAACGGGCTTCCTCATGAAGGGGGGATAGATGATGGCACATTTGCAGATGAACGGGATCAACAAGCAATTTTCGGGCGTCCCGGCGCTTCGCTCGGTCGATTTCGAGGTACGTGGCGGCGAGGTGCACGCACTGCTCGGCGCTAACGGAGCGGGGAAAAGCACCCTGATGAAAATTCTCACGGGGGCGTACCAGGCGGACGCGGGGACGATTTCGCTGGATGGCGCTGAAGTGGCCATCCACTCGCCGCAGGATGCCAAGGCCCTCGGGATTCAATGCGTCTACCAGGAGGTGGATACGGCGCTCATCCCGTATTTGAGCGTAGCGGAAAATATCCTGTTGGACCAACTGGTACAGACGAAAGCAAAGGGACTGATCAACTGGCAGCGCCTCTATGCAGAAGCGGAAGAAATCCTGCGAAACTTGGGCTTTTCCATCCCGGTGAAAAAGCATGTGGAAGCGTGCAGCCTGTCGGAAAAGCAGCTTATCCTGATAGCCCGGGCCACCGTGCAGAAAGCAAAACTGGTGATCTTTGACGAACCGACGGCCCCGCTGAGCAACAAGGAGAGCGAGCGGCTGTTCCAGATCATTGCCCGACTGAAACAGACAGGGGTAGGGATTATCTATATCTCTCACCGGCTGCCGGAGATTTTCCAGATTTGCGACCGGATTACGGTCATGCGGGACGGCAAGGATGTGGCCGCCACGAAGACCAGCGAGACCAATCTCGACGAAGTCATCTCCCACATGTTAGGAAAGTCCTTTTCCGAAGAGTTCCCCAAAGTGCAGGTGCCGATCGGAGAGCCCCTGCTGGAGGTAACGGGTGCAGCAGGCGGCAAAGTGCGCGGCGCTGATCTGACCGTGCGGGAGGGAGAGATCGTCGGGGTCGTCGGACTGGTCGGCGCCGGGAAGACCGAACTGGCCCGGCTGCTGTTTGGCGCGGATGGGCTGGAAGCGGGCAGTATCACCCTCAAAGGAAGGCAGCTGCAGCTTCGCACGCCAAAAGACGCCGTCGAAGCGGGGATCGTGCTCGTACCGGAGGAGCGGCGCAAGGAAGGAATTTTTGTCGAGGAATCCGTCAAAAACAACCTGTCCGTAGCAGCCCTGGCGAAGTGGTCGCCGCTGGGATTTATCCGCCGGGGAATGGAGTCCGGTCATGCCAGGGACCTGGTGAGCAAACTGGGCGTGAAGACCGCAGATATCGGCCAACTGGTCGGGTTTCTCAGCGGAGGCAACCAGCAAAAAGTGGCGATCGGCAAGTGGCTTGGCACGGAATGTGACATCTTTATGTTCGACGAACCGACCAAAGGAGTCGATATCGGGGCGAAGAGCGACATCTATCGGCTGATCGGCAAGCTCGTCGAACAAAAAAAGGGAGTTCTCTATTTTTCCTGCGAATTTCCGGAAGTGACCGGGATCGCGGACCGGATTCTGGTGATGTTCGAAGGGAAGATCGTCAAAGAGCTGAGCCGCCAGCAAGCTACGCAAGAATTGATCATGTACTACGCAAGCGGAGGTGAATAAGGTGGAGGCAAAGAAAATCAGTTTGTTTGATCTTGTCTATAAATACGGAACAGTCGCCGTGATCGTGATTGTCATGCTGATCTTTAGTCTTACAAACCCCTATTTCTTTACCTATGACAATATTGCGGATATCTTGCGCTCCATCTCGATTGTCACGTTCGTTGCGATCGGAGTTACCTTTTCGTTGATCGTCGGCGGATTTGACCTGTCGGTCGGATCGACCGTCTCCCTGACTACGGTGGTCACCGCTTCGATGATGGTCTGGTATCAGCAAGGGCCGGTTGTCACACTGGTGGTGCCGATTGCGGTCAGTCTGCTGGTGGGACTCATCAATGCACTGCTCGTGGTGAAAATCCGGATTCCCGACTTGTTGGCTACTTTGGCGATGCTGTATATTGTCAATGGCATTCATATGACCTATTCCAAAGGCTACTCCATCTACGCCAATATGCCGATGAGCGACGGGACGACGGCACCGGGAAAATTCCAGCAGTGGTATCTCTGGCTGGGACAGGGTGAGATCTTCTCGATTCCGGTTCCGGTGATTTTAACCTTTTTGCTCGTCGTCATCACGCATATCTATTTGACCTACACCAGACAGGGACGGATGCTGTACATGACGGGCGGCAATCTGGAGGCAGCCCGCTTATCCGGCATTCCCGTGGACCGGTACCGCACGCTGGCTTATGTGCTCTCCGGACTGTTTGCCGGACTGGGCGGCATGCTTCTGGCGGCGCGCATCGGGACCGGGCAGGTGAGCAGCGGCGGTTCCATGTTGATGGACGCGGTCGCGGCCGCCTTCGTCGGCTTCTCCGTGTTTGGCGCAGGGAAGCCAAACGTATTCGGAACCTTCGTCGGAGCCATCCTGATCGGGGTATTGCTGAACGGGATGACCATGCTGAACCTGCCTTATTACGCTTACGATATTATCAAAGGGGTCGTTTTGGCGCTGGCCTTGGCTGTTACCTACTACCAGCTGCGCCGGAAGAGAAAGGCATAGGGAGCTTCGCTTTTGCACCGCATGAGAGCGGTGCTTTTTTATTGGTTTGAAACTCTCTTTTTCATCCCATGCTATTTAAGAGTACACGAGTGATGTGAGGGGGTGCAGCCATGAATCCGTTTTGCCCATCTATCTGGCCGGAGGATAAGCCGCCGGCAGGTGTCGAAAACTGCATGGATTGCGGGCTCTTTCAGCACGGCTCCCGCATGATCTTGGGCGAAGGGAATCCGCAGGCCGCGGTTATGGTCGTGCTGGACAACCCGGGAGCAAGAGAAGATCGTCAGGGAAATCCCTTTGTCTGCGGAACCAGGGAAACGCTGCAAAAGGCGGTACATGCGGCCGGGCTGGGCGAAGAGGACATCTACGTCACCTATATATTTTGAAACGCCGTCCGACCAGGGCTTACGATAAGGAGCGGGCGAGAGCGGCGTGCATGCAGCATTTGCTTGCCCAGCTTGAGAGTAAGCGGCCCCGGCTCGTCTTTTGTTTGGGAAATGTAGCTCTGCAGGCCTTTTTTGCCAATAAAGAGGCAGAAGTGAAAACCTATCGGCAAGCGTGGCACACACCCAGGGGGGTAAAGACGGCCGTCTCCTACCATCCCTTGGCTGTGCGCAGACGTCCCAATCTCTGGCCGTATTTTTTGGAGGACTGGAAGTTTCTGCTGTCGGCTTACGGGTCACAATTGATTTGACACATAGTACAAACGAAATTATAATACTAAGTATTGTGTAAAAGTAAGGAATGACCGGATATTATAGGATAACCACAAAAAGGAGGGGAGAACGATGAACCATACGAAGCCAGCCTATCAAGTGATTTATGATGCGATTCAAGAGAAAATTGTTGCAGCGACCTATCCCGTCGGCAGTCTTCTGCCATCCGAAATGGAATTGGAAAAAATGTTTAAAGTGAGCCGGACCCCCGTCAGACAAGCGTTAAAGCAGCTGGAAAACGACGGCTATATATATCGGGTGCAAGGAAAAGGCTCGTTCGTGGCCAATCGGAAGCCGAAAGAGAGCTGGACCCTTATGTCCGGTTTCCGCAACCAGTACATGACCGAGTGGGAAAAAATCTCCGCCCGCACGATCGAACAGAAGAAAGTGGTGAATCCTCTCTTTTCCAGCCGTCTGGGTGTGGGAGAACACGAAGAGCTTATCTATCTTTCCCGGATTCGTTACTTGAACGGCAAACCGATTATTTACATGGAACACTACATCCGGCCGATCGTTCCCCTGGAGGTTTTTGAAGAGAATGACACGTTTTCTTCGGTGCAGCAGTTGTTGAAAGAAAAGGCAAACATCGATTATACTGAGGTTGAGGACGAGATTGAAGCCGTCATAGCCGACCCGTATATCGCAGGAGCCCTGCAGCTTCCCAGCACCTCCGCCCTGTTGAAGGGAACGAGGATTTCTTACATGGAAAACAAGACGCCGATCGAAGTAAACGTGTTTTATATTAATACAGATACTTGGAAATACTTTGCTTATTATAAATACGAATAACCCGTTACAAGCAAAAGACCCGAGTGATGCCCTTTCAGTGGACAGGGAGGATCTTTCCCGACAGTCCAAAGGTAAGGGTTTTTTTGCGTTCCGCGAAAAAAATTGGCCGGACGTAGATGTGGAACGATAACAATGAATACTTAGTATTATATCTCGTTGACAAGTATTGATACCATGGTTTATTATCTAACTATTAAGTAAGGATTAAAAACTTTAAACTCTCTTTATCTTGGGAATGGGGGGGAAGAACAAAGCGATACACATGAATGGCTAAACATGGTTTGATTTTACAAATTATCAAAAAAGGGGGAATTATAATGAAAAGAATCAAAAATTTCACGATTCTATCTGTTGTTGCGCTTCTCACTCTTGCTCTTGCCGGATGTGGTTCCAGCGGGAAACAAGCAGGTTCATCCGAAGTCACGAAGGTATCTGTAGCCGCGTTAAATAACTATCCGCCGCTCAGCTTTAAAAAAGATGGACAACTGACTGGATTTGAAAAAGATTTGCTTGATGCGATCGCAAAAGTTGAAAATTTGGAGCCTGAATACAAGGAAATGAAATTTGACGGTTTTCTGCCCGCCTTGCAAGCAAAGCAGGTCGATTTGGCGATATCGGTGCTGATCCGGGAAGATCGCAAACAAGTCGTTGATTTTACCGATCAATACCTGTCTTCCGGTCTCGTGCTGGTCGTCAGAAGCGACAGCCCGATCAACAGTTTTGAAGATTTGAAGGGGCGGACGATCGTCGCGACTCAGGGTTCCACCACGTATGAAACGGCCAAAGAATTGGCGGCAAAATACGGTGCAACCACCAGGCCGTTAAAAGAGACGGATGCTGTCTACCTCGACGTGGAAACGGGGAATGCCGATGCTCTTGTCATGAACTCTCCGACGAACGATTACCGGATGAATCTGGACGGGGATCATCCAAAATTTCGCGTCATCGGTGATTATCTGACCATTGATAAAAGCGCTTTCGCGGTGACCAAAGGGAATCAGGAACTAGTGGACAAGCTAAACGACGGCTTGAAGAAGCTGAGGGAGAATGGCGAGTACGACAAAATCTACAAAACCTGGTTTGGCGAGAAAACCTCTAATTGATTTCGACAGCGCATGGAAGGGCGTGTATGAAGATACGCCCTTATCTACAGGAAAAAGGGAGGTTCCCGGGGTTGGATACATGGAATGTCATCCGTGAAGCATTGCCGTATTTACTGCATGGATTGTATATGACTGTTATCATTTCGATCGTTTCGAATGTCATCGCACTGTTTATCGGGCTTGTCGCCGGGTTCATGCGCATGTCCAGCAACCGTGTGCTCCGGTTCGTCGCTTCCAGTTACGTCAACGTGATTCGGGGCACGCCGCTGTTGATTCAAATCCTGTTCATCTACTTTGGCCTGCCTTCCGTACTGGGCATCAAGCTGTCGGCTTTGACCGCCGGCATTATCGCAGTCAGCTTAAACATCGGCGCGTACATGACGGAGATCTTCCGCGGGGGGATTCAATCGATTGAAAAAGGCCAGATGGAGGCCGGCAGGTCGCTCGGCTTTTCACACGGCCAAACAATGGCTCTGATCATTCTTCCGCAGGCGGTGCGGCGGATGATCCCCGCTTTTGTCAACCAGTTTACCCATGCCATTAAAGATACCTCCATGCTTTCCGTCATTGGAATTGCCGAGTTGACGATGGAAGGGCAATCCATCTACGCGATGAATTTCAGAGCGTTTGAAATCTTGTCCGTGGTAGGGCTGTTCTACTTTGTCACCATTTACGCGGTTTCCTATATTTCTGCCAGGCTGGAAAGGAGGTTTTCGATCTCGTGATTACAGTCAAAAACCTCCACAAGTCTTTTGGAAACCTGGAAGTATTAAAAGGCATCAGCACGCACATCGAGCGTCAAGAAGTCGTTTGCGTAATCGGTTCGTCCGGTTCTGGAAAAAGCACGTTCCTGAGATGTCTGAACCTGCTGGAAGTTCCCACCTCTGGGGAGATCTTTATAGAAGGGGAAAACGTCGTCAGCAAAACGACGAATATAGACAAACTCCGGCAAAAAATGGGGATGGTGTTTCAGCAGTTCAATCTGTTTCCTCATATGACGGTTTTGCAGAACATTCTATTGGCTCCGACGAGGTTAAAAAAGACCTCGAAAGCCGAAGCGGAGATCCAGGCAAGGGATCTGCTTCGCAAAGTCGGCCTGTCGGAAAAAGCGGATGCATACCCGCGGATGCTTTCCGGCGGACAGCAGCAGCGGGTAGCGATCGCCAGGGCACTGGCGATGGAACCGCATGTGATGCTGTTTGACGAGCCGACTTCGGCGCTTGATCCGGAGATGGTGGGCGAAGTGCTGCTGGTGATGAAGCAGCTGGCAAAGGAAGGCATGACGATGGTGATCGTAACCCATGAGATGGGCTTTGCCAGAGAAGTATCAGACCGGGTCATATACGTAGACGGCGGCAAAATCGTCGAAGAGGGAAAGCCGGAAGACGTTTTTACAAACCCGCAGCACGAGAGAACAAAAGCGTTTCTGTCGAAGGTTTTGTGATGTGAGGATAGAGAGGGAGGAGAAGAGCAATGTCAAAAGAAGAAATCATACCTGCGTTTACCAACGAAGCGTTTGCCGATTTTAGCCTTCCTGAGAATCGCAGTGCCATGGAAACAGCTCTAAAAAAGGCAAAAGCAGAGCTTGGGCAAGATTATCCGTTAGTGATTGGCGCAGACAAGATCATGACTGAAGACAAGATCTTGTCGATCAACCCGGGCAATACGGATAAAGTGGTGGGGCGCGTGAGCAAGGCGTCAAAAGAACTGGCGGAAAAAGCGATGCAAACGGCACTGTCGTCGTTTGAGACGTGGAAAAAAGTGCCGCCTCGCGAGCGTGCCGCATATCTGTTCAAGGCAGCGGCGCTGATGCGAGAGCGGAAACATGAATTTTCGGCTGTCATGGTGCTGGAATCGGGGAAAAACTGGGCGGAAGCCGACGCTGATACATGTGAAGCGATTGATTTTATGGAATTTTACGCGCGCGAGATGATACGCCTGAGCCAGATTGACAGAGAGCGTCCACTCGTTCGGATTGCCGGAGAAACCAACAGGCAGGAGTACATTCCGCTTGGCGTGGGTGTCGTGATCCCGCCGTGGAATTTCCCGCTGGCTATTACCGTGGGGATGACGACAGCCGCTGTCGTTTCGGGGAATACAGTACTGCTCAAGCCATCTTCCCTCACACCGGTCATCGCCTACAAATTTGTCGCGCTCATGGAAGAGGCGGGGCTGCCTCAAGGTGTGATCAACTTCATCCCCGGCAGCGGATCAGAGGTGGGCGACTACCTGACCACGCATCCGAAAACGAGATTTATCAGCTTTACCGGCTCCAAAGAGGTGGGGTTGAGAATTAACCGCTTGGCCTCCGAAACGGCAGAGGGCCAAATCTGGATCAAGCGCGTCATCGCCGAGATGGGAGGCAAAGACGGGATCGTGGTCGATGAGACGGCCGACATCGAAGAAGCGGCTGCCGCCATCGTGACGTCAGCTTTTGGATTTCAAGGGCAAAAATGCTCTGCTGGCTCCCGGGCAATCATCGTGGAAGAAGTATACGATCAGGTCGTACAAGCCGTAAAAGAACGGACGGAAAAGCTCGCGATCGGGCTGCCGGAAGAGAATTTCGCTGTCGGACCTGTTTGCGACGAGAAATCCTATGAAAGAATTCTTTCCTATATTGAGGTAGGCAAGCAGGAAGGCAAGCTTTTGACAGGAGGCGGCAAAGCGGCCGGTAACGGGTACTATATCCAGCCGACTGTGTTTGTCGATGTGCCTGGCAAAGCGCGGATTATGCAGGAAGAAATTTTTGGACCGGTATTGGCGATGGCCAAAGCAAAGGACTATCAGGATGCGATTGCGCTGTTTAATGATACCGAGTTCGGCCTGACCGGATCGTTCTTCTCCCGGGATGAAAAACGGATCGCTTATGCGGAAGAGGAGATGCACTGCGGCAACCTGTACATCAACCGTAAATGCACCGGAGCCCTGGTCGGTGTCCATCCGTTTGGCGGATTCAACATGTCGGGAACCGATTCAAAAGCAGGCGGGACCGACTATTTACACCTGTTTACCCAGCCGAAAATTATCGCAAGAAAGACAAAATAACTCCCTTTTTTTACGCAAACTTAGTATACCAAGTATTATCTATTATGGATGATTCATTGGTTTTCGAGAAAAGTGAGGAAAACACCATGAAAAAGACAGTGGTCTTAATCGAACCAACCATTCGTCCGGTAGGGGTCGAGTATTTGCAAAACAACTTCAATGTCGTCTTGGCGTCCAATGGGTCAGAAGAGACGCTGATTGACGCCATTCAGGCGAATCAGGCAAGCGCAGTCATCGTTCGGGTGGAACACATCACGCGAAAGATCATCGAACAGTGCCCGAGCTTGGAAGTGATCGGCATGCACGGGGTAGGGTTGGACACGATTGACGTGCAGGCCGCCACGGAAAACGGGGTCATGGTCCTGAATGCGCCATTCTCCAACTATGTTTCTGTGGCAGAGCACGCCATCATGTCGATCCTGGCGCTTAGCCGCAGCCTGCGGACCAGCGACTTGAAAGTGCGAAGCGGCGAATGGCACTACCGGGAAGTTTATTATCCGATGGAAGTCAACTTCAAGACACTGATGATTGTCGGGATGGGAAAAATCGGGCAGGAGCTCGCTAAAAAGGCAAAGGCATTCAACATGCAGGTTCTCGGGTTTGACCCGTTTGTTTCCGCTTCGGATATGAAGCTGTACGGAGTGACAAAGGTGGACGATCTGGACGCCGCGATCCCGGCGTGTGACTTCATTTCCCTGCACGCTCCTTTGACAAAAGGTACGCACCACTTGTTTTCGGCCAAGCAGTTCGGCCTGATGAAACCGACCGCCTATATCGTCAATCTGGGCAGGGGGCCGCTGATTGATCAAGCTGCTCTCTATGAAGCTTTGAAGAACAACAAGATTGCAGGGGCCGGTTTGGATGTTCTTGAGCAAGAGCCGCCCAATCAGGACGATCCGTTTTTAGCGCTGGACAATGTGATCTTCACCCCGCACTTTGGCGGGGATACGCTTGAAGCAAAGGACAGATGCTCCGAATCGATCACGCTTGAGGTGGGCAAGGCGCTGCGCGGAAACATGCCGTCCAGCCTGGTCAACCCAAAAGTATTGGCGAATGCCCGGGCATTCAAATAGATGCAGCCATTCATTTATAAATAAACAAAAAAGGAGTCGTTTGAGATGAGATATAAAGGAATTATGACGGCTTTGGTAACACCCTTGGATAAAAATGGTTCGGTTGATGAGCAAGGCCTTAAGCGGATCATTCAGGATCAGCTGCAAAACGGAATTCACTCCCTGCTGGTACTGGGAGGAACCGGAGAGTATTGCGCGCTCAGCATGGCACAGAGAAAACAAGTAATCGATATCGCGATGAAAGAAGTAGACGGCAAGGTGCCTGTCGTCGTCGGCCTGCTTTCCCCGGGTCTGGGCGACTGCGTCGAGTTGGGGCTGTACGCGAAACAGGCCGGTGCGGATTCCGTCATGGTCGTGACACCTTATTACGTGAGACCGACCAAGGAAGGATTCATACAGTATTTCAAAAAGCTGGACCAGGCTTTGGACATGCCGATCATGCTGTACAACATACCGTATAAAACCGGAATCGACATGGGCAACGACGTTGTTCAGGCACTGGTCGCCGAAATCCCGAACATCGTCAGCATGAAGGTTTGTTCCCACGACATAGGTGATGTCATCGAGCTCATGAACACCGTTGGCGATAAAATCTCGGTCCTTTGCGGTGAAGACTACCGGGCCGTATCATCCTTCATCCTCGGCGCGCCGGGAGCCATCACGGCAAGCTCCAATTTCCTCCCGGATGTTTGGGTGAAAATCTACGATCTGGTTCAACAGAAACAATACGACGAGGCCGTCAGTCTTCACAAAAAGTTCTTCCCCGCGATGAAAGCCCTCTACAAAGAAGGCAATCCCGGCCCGCTGAAAGCAGCCTTAAACCTGATCAACCTGCCGGTAGGAGACGTCGCGGTCCCACTCGTCAGCCCATCTGAAAGTACGGTAGAGGGACTGAAAATAGTCATCAAAGAATTAAGCATACCGAAGCGATAACTGATCGTATCGTATTACCCGAGATGGAACCAGCAACAAGGGTTCAAGAAAAACTAGCATAAAGTACGAGAAACAGAAAAAAATGGAGCGAACGAAGGCCTTGGCAGCGCCCGCCCAGTCGGAACGGAAAAAAACGGCACACGCTTGTCGACCAAATTCTACGTTGAAATATCCCCAGTTCTTTTTGGTCGACGTGCCGTTTTTTGTAGTGGAGACGGACATCTCCGCTTCCCCGTTGGCGCGCCACGAACTGAGCGAGCCCATTTTTTTCTGTTTCCATCACCAATGTTCACCAAAGCAAAAAAGGACGCGGGAAAACCCCCCCGCGTCTTACCTTTCGCTAAAAGTTAGCCCCGCTGATATTTTTCACTCTTCATCCACAATGATCACGTTCATTTGCTTCTTTCTCAATTGCTCTAAAATATCTTCTGACGTATTGCCATCGGTGATAATCGTCTCGATCTGTTCCACCTTCGCAAAGGAAGCAATCGAGCTTTTTCCGATTTTGGTATGGTCCAGCAATGCCACAACACGCGAGGCAGAACGGATCATCGCCTTTTTCAACTCTACTTCATACACGTTAAAATCCGTCAGCCCATCCTCTAGGGTAAACCCGCTTGCCGAGGTAAACATGGTATCGACGTTAATCTGATCCAGGATGTTGGCCCCGAGCAGCCCTTCCAAAGCAGAACAGCCAATCCGAAGCACACCCCCGATAAGAATCACAGTAATCCCGGGATTATCCTTCAGCTCCATGGCGGTATACAGTCCGTTCGTTACCACGGTAAGGCGAATTTGTTTCTGCTTAAGCGTCCTCGCCAACTCCAGAGCAGTCGAGCTGGCATCAAGCAGAATGCATTGTCCGTCGTGGATCAGTTCAGCCGCCCGATTGCCGATGAGCCTTTTTTCTTCCCGGTTTTTTTGCTCCCGCACAGAAAAGTTGTGCTCAGCCCGCAAGCTGTCATCGATCATCGCCCCGCCGTGGGTGCGGATGACAAGCCCGTCTTCTTCCAGTCTATTGAGATCGGCCCGCAAGGTAGCTTCAGAAACGCTCAGGAGTTGCGAAAGCTCCTTTACGGTTGCGCGTTGCTGTTTTAGCAGAATATCGATAATCTTGTTTTTTCGTTCCGTTGAAAACATTTTTGGCAAACAACTCACCTCAAAAGGGAATAAACCGCAATTATGTCCTTTATGATACTCAACATTCGCAAAACAAGCAACACAAAACAAAAAAGCACAAGCGGATTCGCTAATTAAAATAACGTGGATGTTCTTGTGGGAGCGGAAAAATTAAGAAAATGAACGACGGAAGTCTCAAAAAACAAACGATGGAATTGATTATTTGATAGAAAACGAAAATAAACGAAAATATAAAGTTGACAATTCGAATCAATGTAATAAAATATGAAATACATCCGAAAGGAAATGGGGGAATCTTCTGTGAAAATTGCGATCGGTTCTGACCACCATGGATTTGCCTACAAGGAAGTGATCAAACAGTTTCTGCAAGACCGTCATCACGAAGTAATCGATTACGGCTGCCATTCCTGCGAAGATATCGACTATCCGGGGGTGGCATTCGAGGTAGGCAAAGAGATTGCAGCCGGGAAGGCAGAGCGGGGGATCCTGATCTGTGGAACGGGGATCGGCGTTGCCATCGCTGCCGGTAAAGTTCCTGGGATTCGCGCGGCGCTATGCCACGACACGTATTCAGCCGAGAGGTCGCAAAAGAGCAATAATGCCCAGGTGTTAACGATGGGAGCAAAAGTCATCGGCATTGAGACGGCACTAAAAGTGGTGGAGACATGGGTCAACTCCCGGTTTGAAGGGGGCGGTTCCGGCAGAAAAATCCAGCAGATCATGGACCAGGAGCAGGAGTTTTTAAAAGCCGGACACACCAATGAAACCATCCATTCCCCCAAATGCTAGGTGAACCGGGATGAAGAGTCTGCTGATGGAATTCGTCGCAGTTACAGAGGCTGCGGCACTGGCTTCCTTTTACTGGATAGGGCGCGGCAACAAGCATGAGGCAGATCATGCCGCTACGTCTGCCATGCGGAACAAGCTGAACCAGATTGCGTTTGCGGGGAAGATCGTGATCGGCGAGGGTGAGTTGGATCAGGCTCCGATGCTGTACATCGGTGAAAGGGTGGGCACGGGCACCGGCATTCCATGTGATATTGCTGTAGATCCACTGGAAGGAACCAGCTTGATCGCGAAAGGCCAAAGCAACTCGATTGCCGTACTTGCGGTTGCGGAAGCGGGATCGCTGCTTCACGCTCCCGACATGTATATGGAGAAGATCGCCGTCGGCCCGAGGGCTGCCGGGAAGATCGATATAGAGGCGCCGCTGATCGAAAACATGCAAGCCGTCGCAAAGGCTAACGGAAAGGCACTTCAGGATCTGACAGTAATGGTTCAAGACCGGCCGCGCCATCAAAAAATAATCGACACGGTGCAGGCCGCAGGCGGCAGAGTGCATCTGTTTTCTGATGGCGACGTTACCTTTGCGATCGCTGCTTCACTGGAAGGATCAGGGGTTGATATGTTTGTAGGAATTGGCGGGGCGCCTGAGGGTGTGGTCTCCGCTGTCGCCGTCAAGTGCCTGGGCGGCGAGATGCAGGCCCGGCTGCAGCCGCAAAACGAACAGGAGTATTCCCGGTGTCTGCAGATGGGACTGGCAAAGCCGGAAGAGACATTGACGATGAATCGATTGGTTGGCTCGGATGAGTGTATATTTGCCGCTACTGGCGTGACAGACAGTCTGCTTCTGCGGGGCGTCAGGCAGGGGGCCGGCGCCCGGCAAATCACTCAATCTTTCATGCTTTACGGAAGAGACAAAACCATCCATTATCTTGATTCCGTGCATCCAAAGCGTGGAGATAACATAACGTAACGGCAGCACAGGAGCAGCTTGCCGTTCAAAGATGAGATTGTAGAGAAGACCACGTATTTCAAGACGCGTCATGAAATACGTGACCTGCTTTTTTCTCGGCTGTTTGCTCGGATCCCTGCCTGGAGGGGGCAAGCTTGTGGCGGTTCGGGAATTATGTCCCGGTGATCGTACCGCCGTTTACATGCAGCACCTGTCCTGTCACGTAAGAAGAATCATCCGACGCCAGGTAAATATAGGTCGGCGCCAGTTCAAACGGCTGTCCCGCCCGCTTCATCGGCGTATCGGTGCCGAATGTCCTTACGTAATCGGCCGAGAAGCTGGATACAATCAAAGGGGTCCAGATCGGTCCGGGCGCTACCGCATTGACGCGTATGCCCTGATTCACCAGTTGGAGGGACAGGGAGCGGGTAAAGGATACGATGGCACCTTTTGTCGCCGAATAATCGACCAAGAGGGGAGCTCCGGCGTAAGCCGTCACGGATGCCGTACTGATGATGGAACTGCCTGGCCGCAGATAGGGAAGAGCAGCGTTGGTCATAAAAAAGTGCGGGTAGATATTGGTGCGGAATGTATCGTCCAATTGCGCCGCCGAAATGTTTAAAATGCTCTCCTGCGGAAATTGCACGCCTTGATTCAGGACGAGGATATTCAGCTTGCCGAAATAGTCCAATGTTTGCCGGACCACTTCATAGGAAAATGCTTCATCCCGCAGGTCTCCCATTAACAACAGACAGCGCCCTCCGTATCGTTCGACCATCTGCCTGGTCGCCTCTGCATCTGGCTGTTCGTACAAATACACAATCGCCACATCTGCGCCTTCTTTTGCGAAGCCAATCGCGACGGCGCGGCCAATTCCGCTGTCGCCGCCTGTAATGATGGCCACTTTTCCCGGCAATTTGCCGCTTCCCTTGTAATCGGGATTGTTTGAGATAGGTGGCGGAAACATCAAGTACTCGAGGCCAGGTTGGACGTCCTGATGCTGCGGGGGAAAGGTAATCGGCGTCTGCTCGCACCTGGTTTCGTAACTGTAGTACGGATACATCGGAATCATGATCAACCCTCCAGATTGTAAGTTACATCTGTAGGGTATTCGCCTAGCAAGCAGGACGTTCCATTGCCTTGCCCGCGCTATCTAAAAGCGCAAAGCCCTCGTTTCATTGGCTGAAACTGCAGCCTTTTGTTATCCTCAAGCCTACCGGACTTCCACCTCGAAGTCTTTTAACGCTGCCGGGGCAGGGCCGTCGTCAATTCTGACGATGTAACGGTACTTCCCTTTTGGCGCATGCGAACTGGCTTTTACTTTGATCGAAACGGCTCCCTCTTCGCCCGGCATCAGTTCCAGTGTATCCTTGGGATCTGTGATCACCTTCACCCAATTGTCGTTGTTGTAAGCAAAGTGGTAGTTAATATTGATACGGTACTTTTTGGTGAAGCTGCGGCTGTTGTTTTTGACCGGAAGGGTGCCGATCTCAAGTTCCTCGCCGGCTTGAACAACGTATCCTCCGTTCCCTTGTTGGGCAGTTTCCTGTTCCTGACGGGGGGCTTGGGCGGGCGGACTCGATTGCTGAGCTGCGTGCGTCGTGTCTGCTGTATGTGCAGGGTTGGTTTCTGCCACCGCTTCGTGCGAAGGGTAATTTTGCTGCAGATAGATATACACTTCTTTATCCTCAGGGTTATGATCCACTTTTACATTCGTATATCCCGTCGGGGAGTTGTAAAAGACCACATCTCCCGAATCAACCGTTTTCGGCAAATCCAGCAGCCAGTCTTCAGTCAGGATTTCATCCTTGCCGCGGTAGGCGATAAAGTCGATGGCATTCGTGTCCTCCGCGAAGTAGATGGAAAGATTTCCGTATTGGTAAACCAGATATCTTGCCTCCCCATCTTCGTAACCTTCCAGATCGGGATTGCCCAAAAGAGCCTTCACCTCGTCTGCTCGCAAGCCAAAAGAAATCTCTTTTACTGTCCCGTTCATACGATACCGGGCCGCGTATTCTCCCTCTTTTAAAACAGCGTAGAAACCTTGAGGGTCCTGCACTGCTTGTTCGTCTCTGCTTTGCTCAGGCAGGGGAGCAGATGGAGGGTTTGCTTCAACTGCCATTTGACTGTGTGACTGGGGCGGTTTTTTAGCCAGGCCCGCCAGGCCGTATCGGTCAAACAGGAAGACAGCGGCTGCGCCTAACCCGAGTACACATCCAACGACTGCGATAAATTTTCCAAGTTCATTTGACTTTTTCAATGGTTCCTCTCCATCCCAACCCATTTTTAAGATTCATGCAATACCGACCAAGGAGACGTTTGGCGACAGGTCTCCAAAGAAGATATCGGATACAATGGTCCGCTCGATGAGGGGTTATTTGGTTTGGAGCCTGATTTGGCAAGAGGGTAAGTATTGTCGACACAGGAGGAGCTTACGTCAGCAAAAATAGCAATCGGTAAGAAATCACGTTCCCCGCAGTTTGCTATAATCAAATTACGAAATACGAATAGTTGAGGTGAGAGGTTATGGCAACCACGGCGGACAATATTTTTGTGAACTTGCCGGTCAAAGATCTGAAGAAGACGATGGATTTTTTCTCCCAGGTAGGTTTTGCATTCAATGCCCAATTTACCGATGAAAAAGCAGCGTGTATGGTGATCAATGAGAATATTTATGCGATGCTGCTGGTCGAAGAATTTTTTCAAACCTTTATCAAAAAGGAGATTGCCGATGCGACCAGAAGCACGGAGGTAATCGTAGCGCTATCCGCCAAAAGCAGAGAAGAAGTTGATCAGATTGCAGACAGGGCGCTTGCGGCAGGCGGATCGTTTGCAAGTGAGCCGGTGGATCACGGGTTCATGTATTCCAGGAGTTTTCAGGATGTAGACGGTCATATTTGGGAGATTATGTACATGGATCAAAGCGTAATCGAGCAAGGCTGAGAACGATCATCATAAGAAGGAAGAGCAGGTGCCTTGGCGACCTGCTCTTCCTGTTGTGAAAAGGTATTCCACAGTCTGTATCGAATGGTAGTGGGACGACGACGTTTTGCCGAGGAGGAAATCACTGGGCCTGCGTAGATAGCAGAATACAAGGGAAAGAAGCCCTGGCTGAGGTGAATGAGAGCATTGCATGCAGAGGCGCTAAAAAGGACCGACGAAACTGTCGGTCCTTTAGGCTCAACATCCTTTTTCTGTTCCCTCGGTGAAAATTTGGAAAGTGACTCCGAACTTGTCAGTGACGATGCCGTAAGCAGGGCTGAAAAACGTTTCCTGGAGCGGCATGCCCACTTGGCCGCCGTCCTGCAAGGCTTCAAAGAATTGCTTCGATTTTTCCTTATCGTCCGTTGAGATGCAGATGGTGACCTGGTTTCCCGATTGATGGGGCTGACCCGGGAAGGTGTCAGAAAACATCAGGTCGGTTTCCCCAACCTTTACCATCGCGTGTGAGATTCGTTCTTTTACGTCTTCCGACGGCAGGCTTCCTGCATCTTCCGGCATCTCTCCGAACGTTTGGCTGAAGAGAACTTGGGCACCCAGTGCTTTCTCGTAAAATTGGATCGCTTCCCTGGCATTTCCGTCCATCACCAGATAGGGGATCAAGCGCAGTGTCATCACAATCAGCTCCTTGTTCAACATGATTATAATAGTGTTTCTCAAAACGTATGCCTACATCCCATTGTAGCAAAAAGTCGCGTGAAAAGTTTTCTTATGGATTGCTATGTTTCAATTAACGGTTTTTCTTAACGCAAAAAGTTGTATGGTACATGGTATACATGTAAAATAAAGGGTAACAAAAATCGGGCAGGGGGGGAAGGAATTGGAACTTTCCGTCACTACTGAAAGCATTCACGCGCAGGTTACCAATCTCTTGCGCAAGGCAATTGTTTCCGGAGAATTCGCTTTAGGCGAGAAGCTCTCGGAAACAGCTCTGTCACAACGGCTTGGAGTCAGCAGGACTCCTGTCCGCGAGGCGCTGAAACAATTGCAGCAGGAGGGGTTAGTGGAAATCATTCCACGGGTAGGCACCTGTGTCGCTAAACCGACAGAACAGGAAATATCGGAGCTTTTCACCCTAAAAGAAGTGCTGGAAGGGCTTGCTGCCGGACAGATGGCGAAAAGAGGCGGCATTGCGGAGCTTGGTGAACTAATCGGTGCGATGAACGACATGGAAGTATCGGTGAAGAGCGGAAATGTCGATGCTTACGTGGATGCCAATGACCGCTTTCATGCCGCCATTATAAAAGGGTCGGGAAACGGCAAGCTGCAGTATCATTTCAATTTGTTAATCAATCAGTTGCCTTACCGGCGATTTGTCTACCTCACATTGGACCAGCCAAACCGCCTGGAAAAATCCGTGGAGGAGCATAGGCAGATTGTGCAAGCCATAAAATCTCAGGATGATCAATTGGCGGAACGGATGATGAGAGAACATGTGCGGGCAAGCGGCGAAAAACTGATGCAGATCATGAAGAGTGAACTGTTTAGTCATCAATAATAGATGGAATATCCAGGCCTATCCTGTAAGGGGATAGGCCCTTGTCTTCTCCTGCCCCTACCCCGGTCTTTTCCGCGGCATGATGGTGTAGCTGAAGCTGATCACAAAATCGATCAGCAGTACGATTGACCATCCGCCCGCCATCTTCTGCAGCTTGTCTGTTTGCTCAGGATTGCCGACTATGGCAATGATACCGAACAGCAAGGCAACCCCGATCGCCCACGCGAGCAGATGCCGGTACCAGCCCATTCGCTCCCGCTTAGCATGCTCCGGTCCGTATTTGGCTGTCCGCTCGGGCTTCGCTCCTTTGGCGAACCAATAGGCAAAGTACTTATCCATCCACTGAATCATCTGGTGACCAAACGCGACTGTCACCCCGACATAGATAGCTGCCAATCCGTGGAAGAAGTCGGCTGCGGCTCCATTTTTCATATCGGCAACCGTCATGACGATCAGAATCAGGTCGAGAAGCGGCGTGCAGAGCAGCAAAATACCACTCAGTTTCTTCAGATGCAGCACGTATCTGGTGAAAAGTCCGGCGCAAACGAAGACCCAAAAGCCGATTTCACAAGCTAAAATCAGCCAGCCAATCATGTATGGTTCTCCTCTCTCTTTTTTAACACATATGTATTAAATAAAATAACACAACCGTATGAAAAAAACAAATTCGTGATAAAATGAAGACATGCCAAAAATCGTAGACCACGAAAAACAAAGGGAAAAGCTTGCCCAAGCCGCTTGGCGGGTCATTCGCCGGGATGGCATGGAACGCGCCTCTGTCCGCAACATTGCGGCGGAAGCTGGCTTGTCGGTCGGTTCGATGCGCCACTATTTTTCCACGCAATCAGAGCTGCTCGCCTTTTCCATGAAATTGGTGTCGGATAAAGTGAAAGAGCGCGTCAGGAACATTTCCTTAACCGGCAGATTGGTGGAGGACATCCTGAGTCTTTTGTATGAACTGCTCCCGTTGGACGAAGAGCGCAGCGCAGAAATGGAGGTATGGGTAGCTTTTACGGCAAAAGCGCTCGCCGACCCGGCACTGCAGTCGCTGAGCCGTGAAGTTTCGGAGGATATGCGGAGAGGCATCCTGAAGCTTATCCAGTCCCTGATCCGGCATGAACCGGCCTGCAGCGGCCTGAATCCGGAGCTGGAAGCGGAGCGGTTGTACGCGCTCATCGACGGCTTGGCGATACACGGCGTGATGCAGCCGGAGCGGTTGACTCCTGAATGGATCCGTTCCGTTGTGATTCATCACGTACAGTCTCTGTGCCGTTGACGGGGGAGCAGAAGAGTGAGTCGGGCCTGGCAGCTAAATCGTACGGAAGCGAAAAATGCCGAGATACCGTCTAACAGATCAGAGATAACATCCGAATGACAGATGAATCTTTCCGCATTGCGGACAAGTTAAATGAAAGAGGGACCAAAATTTTCCACAACTATAATGGGGCCTAAACCAGAGTCCTGATACATGCCATAACGTCCACCTGGAGGAGACTAACATGAACAGATGCGCCTGGGTCAACCAAGATCCTTTATACATCGACTACCACGACAAGGAATGGGGCGTTCCCGTCTACGACGACCGCCTGCTGTTTGAGTATTTGAATCTCGAAGGGGCGCAAGCCGGCCTCAGTTGGTATACCATCCTGAAAAAAAGAGAAAATTACCGCCGGGCCTTCGATCAGTTCGATCCGGAGAAGATCAGCAAGTACGACGACAAAAAAGTAGAAGAACTGCTGGGTGACGCGGGTATCGTGCGAAACAAGCTGAAAATAGCAGCCGTCATCGCAAATGCAAAAGCGTATTTGGCTGTTGCCCGGGAGTTTGGCTCCTTCAGCCAATACATCTGGTCGTTCGTAGACGGAAAACCGATTCAAAACCACTTTAAAGAGCCAAGTGAAGTCCCTGTTTCCACCGAGATCAGCGACCGGTTAAGCAAGGATCTCAAAAAGCGCGGCTTCAAGTTCGTAGGTACGACGATCTGCTACGCCTACATGCAGGCAGTCGGGATGGTGAACGACCACCTGGTGACCTGCTGCTGCCATCCTCAGTCCCATTGAGTGCCGCAGTACTTGCGGATCAATTTTGACGCTCTCGTCTGGCTGATTTGCAAATCGGCTGCTACTTTACGAGAGCTTTTCCACTTTCGGTAGGATTTGGTCACCAGCTTTCTTTCTACCTCTTCGATGGCGGCATCCAGTGAAGACCAAGGGGCTTCGGGCGACCCGGTCTTGGCATGCTGGTGAATGATCTCCGGCAGATCGCCAGGGTTGATGATCGACTCGGTGGTGATGACCGAGCGCTCCATGACATTTTCCAGCTGGCGCACATTGCCCGGCCAGGAATAGTTGGAGAGAATCTCAAGCGTCTCCTGGGAGATCAGGCGATCCACCTGGTATTTTTTGTTAAATCGGTTGATGAAGTAGTAGGTGAGCGGGATGATGTCTTCCGGCCGTTCGCGAAGGGGCGGGATTTTGACGTCGATGACGTTCAGCCGGTAGTACAGGTCCTCCCGAAACTGCTTATTCTCAACCATTTTGAGCAAATCCCGGTTCGTGGCTGCGATGATCCGGATGTCAACCTGTTTTACCTCCGTGCCGCCCACGGGCAGAAATTGGCGGTCCTGGATCACCTGGAGCAGCTTTGCCTGAATCTTCAGCGGCACCTCGCCGATCTCATCCAAAAACAGGGTGCCGTTGTTCGCCGCTTCAATCAGCCCCATCTTGCCCGCTTTGTTCGCCCCTGTAAAGGCCCCTTGAAAATAGCCAAACAACTCCGATTCCAGCAATTCTTCCGGGATCGCCGCACAGTTGATCGTAAGCATCGGGCCTCTCTTTCGCTGGCTGACCTGATGGATGAACTTGGCCAAGGCACCCTTCCCGGTCCCCGACTCTCCCTGGATCAGGATCGTCGAATCAACAGCGGCGACCCGTTCACAGAAGCCAAGCAGCTCCTTCATCTTCGGGTTATTGGTGATGATATGGCCGATAGATATAGGGTGTTCGCTTGCATTTTCCTCTCTTGAAAGCGTCAATTCCTTGAAGTTTGGTTCATGGGCGGTGATGACGACCAGTTCAATCTCTTGGTTCCTGTTGAGGATGGGGACGGCAGTCGTGATTAATTCAGCGCCGTAATAAGTGGTTTGCTTGATGGTGACCGGCTTTTTTTCCGCCATGACCCGCGGTACCACAGTGGGTGTCCAATACCCCTGTTTAAACAGCTTTTCATTTTTGACGCCGATCACCTCGGAGCGCTTCAGCCCGTAGTGCTGCTCGCAAACCCGGTTGATAAAGACGATGCGGGTATCGCCGTCGAGGACGTATATCTCGTCTGATGAATGGTCCAGGATTTTTTCAAAGATTTCCGTGCTCATTTCAATCATCTGGTTTCCGGGTTCTTTATACATGGACAGCCCTCCTTGGAGCGAAAAAAGCGAAACAGATTGAGTTGACAACACTTCAGTTGAGTTGATATTAACTCAAAGTGAAGCGGCCCATCAACAGAAAATGATGAAATATCAGAAAAAACAGTCTGGCATGATATATGCAAATCTGTCTTTGTGAAATCGAAATCATCACTGTGAATGGAAGGGGACGAACCTGCATGTCAGTTCAAGAAGCGAAAGCCAACATCCATAACGATGAGGTGAGAACACTCCCGTACGGTTTGTATACCGATCCCCAGGTTTTGAAGGAAGAGCAAGAGAAGATCTTTGCCCGCTCCTGGCAGTTCGTCGGTCATGTCAGCCAGGTAGAGCAGCCGGGGGACTATTTTACCTGCGAGGTGGCGGGAGAGCCGATCCTCGTCGTCCGGGGAAAAGAGGGGGCGCTGCGGGCGTTCTACAATGTGTGTCCGCATCGCGCGACCAAACTGGAAAAAAACGCGGAAGGAAATAAAAAAATCCTGCAGTGCGGGTATCACGGCTGGACCTTCAACCTCGACGGCTCGCTGAACAGGGCGCCGAATTTTAAGGGAGCGGAAGGCCTTTGCGCAGAAAGGTCCTGCCTGAGGGGCGTCAGAATAGAAGTGCTGGCCTCCTTGATTTTCGTCAATCTGGATGACCATGCCCAGCCGCTGGCAGCCTCATACGGCAATTTCTTTGCCGAACTGGAGGCCTTTCCCTTCCTGGGTGAGTTGAAAAAAATCAACAGCAAGACACGGGTCATCAAGGCCAACTGGAAGGCCTTTATCGACAACTATCTGGAATGCGACCACTGTCCGATTGCCCATCCGGGATTCTCGGCGGCATTGGATCTCAGCCAGTACAAAATCATTCAATGTGAAAACTACTCCGTGCAGGGAACCGTCGTAAAGCCGGATAAACAGTACGGGTCGGTCGAGCTGGATAAGGCGGAAATGCAGGGGGGCCGGTTCTACTGGCTGTGGCCCAATCTGATGGTGACGATCTACCCAGGACCGGGCAATATGTCGATCATCCAGATGGTGCCCATCGACCATGAGACGACATTGGGCGTCTACACCTACCTTTTCCGTGACGAGCAGCTGACCCAGGAGGAGCGGGACCTGATCGCCTTTGCCGAACAGGTTCGGGACGAGGACGTCGAACTGGTCGAGCTGGAACAGATCGGGTTTCGTTCCCGCGCCTTTTCCAAAGGCCAATTTTCTCCTACCGAGCACGCGGTACTGCAGTTTCACGAGATGGTGCTGAGCGCGCTGGAGCAAAAATAGACGGGGCTTCCCACGAGGAAGCTCCCTGGAAAAAATGCATGGCCAAATGACTTGAAAGCGTTCTCTTTCCCTGCCCATTTAGGTTATAGTAGGGCAAATGCCGCTGCTGTTGCAAAACGAAAAAAAGAAGGGGGATGCCAATGATACGGTTTCACAATGTCAGCAAGACGATCAATCAGGTTCAGATCATCAAGGGGCTTGATCTCCAGATCCATGAAGGGGAACTGTTTGTCCTGATCGGTCCGAGCGGATGCGGCAAGACGACCACGATGAAAATGATCAACCGCCTGGTTGAGCCTTCATCCGGAACGATTGAAATCAACGGAGAGGACATTTCGAAAAAAGACCCCGTGCAGCTTAGGCGCAACATCGGGTACGTCATCCAGCAAATTGCCCTGTTTCCGCACATGACGATCGGTCAGAATGTTTCGATTGTTCCCAAGCTAAAGAATGTCCCGCCTCAGGAGTGCGAGAAAAGAGTGGATGAGCTGCTGGACCTGGTGGGGTTGGATCCGAAGAAATTCAAGAACCGCTACCCGTCCGAACTGAGCGGCGGACAGCAGCAGCGGGTGGGCGTCATCCGGGCCATGGCTGCCGACCCGCCGATCATCCTGATGGATGAACCGTTCAGCGCCCTGGACCCCATCACGCGGGAACAGCTGCAGGATGAGTTCGTCCGCCTGCAAAAAGCGATCAAAAAAACGATCGTCTTTGTCACCCATGATATGGATGAGGCTTTGAAAATAGCCGACCGGATCTGCCTGATGAAGGATGGCAGCATCGTGCAAATCGATCAGCCGGCCCAGCTCTTGCAGAATCCCGCGGGCGAGTTTGTGATCGAGTTTATCGGGCCGAAACGCCTGCAGAAGCATCTGCGGGAATACAATACGTCCCAGCACCTCGGCGAAACCGGTCCCCTCCAAACGGGAACCTCCAAAAGCGGGGGAGTGCGATGAGCGAGTTGATAGCCTTTGTCCAGGAGAGGTACAGCGATATTTTCACCGTCATCTGGCAGCATCTGTACATTTCCGCCATTGCGGTCATCGCAGGGTTCATCGTGTCGGTACCCTTAGGGATCGTTCTGACCAGAACGAAAAAAGTGAGTCACTTCGTCATCGGAATTGTGAACGTAATCCAGACCATCCCCAGTTTGGCGCTGCTTGGGTTCATGATACCCCTGATCGGAATCGGTACATTTCCTGCGATCGTCGCGCTGTTTTTATACTCCATCCTGCCGATGCTGCAAAACACCTACACCGGGATCAGGGAAGTGGACCCTGCGATGAAGGAAGCGGCCAGGGGGATGGGCATGACGGATTTGCAGATCCTGCTGAAGGTCGAGGTTCCGCTGGCGATTTCCGTCATTATGGGAGGCTTTCGCACAGCGACGATCTACACGATCAGCTGGGCTACGCTCGCTTCCTTGATTGGCGGAGGAGGGCTGGGGTATTTGGTCTTTACCGGGCTGACGATCAACAACGAGAGCATGCTGATCATCGGGGCTATCTCTGCCGCGCTGTTGGCGGCTTTGGCAGATATCCTGACCAGGAAGATCCAGAGCATTTGCACTCCGAGGGGACTGCGAAAATAACAGGGGGGAATTTCATGAAGAGAATTGGGTCTATTATCATTGCCGGCTTGCTGCTGTTTAGCGTGATCACAGGCTGCTCCAAGAGCGCTTCCGGATCGGGGGATGTCGTCAAAATCGGCTCCTGGTCCACCTCCGAACACTTGATTCTCGCGCATATGATCAAGCTCCTGATCGAACAAGACACCAAGCTGAAGCCGGAGATCGTAGAGGGGCTGACCTCCACGCCGGTCGTGCTCAAAGCGATGGAGAACAACGAAATCCAGATTTCCGCCGTGCGGTATGTGGGAACGGATTTGTCCAGCAGTCTGAAAATCGAAGATCCCCCGCGCGATCCGGCTGAAGCATTGAAGCTGGTGCAAGAAGGAATGCAGGAAAAGTACGATCAGAAGTTCTTTCCTTCCTACGGCTTTGAAAATACCTACGTATTTACCGTGCGTCAGGACTTGGCCGACAAACTCAACCTGCAAAAGGTATCAGACGTAGCTCCCCATGCCAAGGACCTGCACCTGGGGACGGACAATGCCTGGCTGGAACGCCCCAATGACGGCTATCCGGCGTTCAAAAAGGCGTACGGAATCGAGTTCGGCAAAACCTCGCCGATGGAGATCGGCTTGGTGTACAAGGCCGTCAGCAACAAAGACGTGGACATCGTGCTGGCGTATTCGACGGATTCGCGTCTGAAGGAATACCAGCTCAAGACGCTGGAGGACGACAAGAAATTCTTCCCGCCGTATCAGGCGGCACCCGTTGTCCGCAACGACTTGCTGAAAAAACATCCCGAATTGGAGGACGTGATCAATAAACTGGTTGGCCAGATCGACACAGAGACAATGACAGAATTGAATTATCAAGCAGATATCAAGAAAGTGCAGCCTGCCGAGATCGCGAAAAACTTCCTGAAGGAAAAGGGGCTGCTGAAATAGCGAAAAGCATCGAAAACGGTGAAGGAGGGAGGCAGCTTGAACACCTTTCTGGATGTGTTGCAATACATGATCAACGACTGGGAAAATATCCTGACGATCACCGGTGAACACCTGTACATGAGCTTGAGCGGGGTTGTGCTGGCCGCGATTGCCGGCGTACCGACAGCTGTTTTGATGACGAGGAACCAAAAGCTGGCCGTGTCCGTACAAGCCGTGATCAACATGATTCAAACCATCCCGAACCTGGCGCTGCTCCTGATCGTCATGATCTTCTTCGGGCTGGGCTACACGACGGCCATCATCGCCCTGATCTGTTATTCCCTGCTGCCGATTATCCAGAATACCTATACGGGGCTGCAGAACGTAGACCCTCATCTGATCGAAGCGGGAAAAGGCATGGGCATGACGCCCATGCAGCTGCTGGTTAAAGTAAAAATTCCCCTGGCTCTGCCTGTCATGATGGCGGGTTTTCGGGTAGCGACGGTCATCTGCATCGGCGTCGCCACCATCGCCACGTTTGTCGGCGCAGGCGGGCTCGGGCAGCTGATTTTCCGGGGGATCCTATCCACGGATGACGTGAAAATTCTGGCCGGTTCCATTCCGGCCGCCTGTCTTGCCGTCGGCGTCGACTTTTTGCTGAAATGGGTGGAAAAGCGGTCCGGATTTTATCTGCACAAGGCGAGGAGCGAATAGCGTGAAAACGGCTTGAAGTCAAGGGTGAACCGATTTTGTTAAAATACGGCAGCTATAAAAAGCCCGGCGCACAAGCCGGGCTTTACCGTAGTTTCAATATTCAAGAAACGTGCCGCGCCATTTGGTGAATTCAGGATTTTTTTATAGAAAATGGAAGCTATTTGCTGGTAAACGTCGCAGTACGTGTGTCTCCATCCCACTCAACTTGAATGTCAAGCAGTTCGGCAAGCTTGCCTGCGGGTAAGAAGGTCCGGCCGTTTTTGAGCATGGGTACTGCCCCGTCAAAATACAACGTTTTGCCGTCAACCAGGATCTCCGGCTTTCCAATGTGCAAGATAATACTCTTACCGTCTTTCGCAAGTGTAATTTTTTGTTCGCTTTCTTTCCAGTCCACGTCGAACTTGAATGCATCGGCAATTGCCCGAAGCGGAATCATGGTTCTTCCGTTCTCGACAAAGGGCTCCGCCCCGGTTCCGGCATTGGTATGCAAATAGTTCCCGTTCACTTGTACAATGACAAAACTTTTTCTCGCTTCTTCACAAAGAGGAAGTTCTTCTATCACCTTCTTGCCATCAATGACGAAGCCCATTTCCTTGGGTTTCCCATCTCGGCTCTCAGAACAGGAAGGCTTAGGTTTAACATCCGACCAAAAGAAATCTTCAGCGGCATACGTTATCTTTCCGGTCAACAGAATGGCGAGCAAGCCGAGAATAGCAATAAAGTTTCGTTTTGTTTTTACCATCATCATGATCTCCCAGATACCTCTCATTCTTCAATTTGACTTTTGCAGTTCCCAGCCATAAATCTTATTGATCTCATCCAATTCGTTTTGCGGGAGTGCATTGACATAGGCTTGAGGTACGCCTGTACCTTCCTCAATTCCTTTTTTCATAAGCTCTACAAGCTCCTCGGTGGTTAAACTTTCTGTGCGTTTAAGCTGCAAGCCATAAGTCTCATTGATCCCATCCAAATCTTTTTGCGGTAGTTGATCAAGATAATCTGGAGGTACGGGAACACCATCTTTAATGAATAGGTGAATACGATCTATGAGCTCCTCAGTGGTATATTCCGGCGGCGATACACTTTTTCTCATTTCGGGTACCTCTGATACATTCCCATTCTTATCGTAGTAAAGGACCGTGCCGTCCTCCAATTGAACGTAAACATTACGGCCTTGAGGGTCTTTGCCAGTCGGAATTTTGGGCGGCACTGCCTTGGACGGCACAGCCCTGTCCGGCACCGCCGATTCGGCAGCAGACGCGACAAGTCCGCCAATTCCCGCCATTGAGATAGTTGCAACAAGAGACAGCATAATCATAGACTTGTTTGTTTTCTTCACATTCATCAGGTTTAGAAGTCTCCTTTTCATATTCTTTTTGGAATTGCAAAAATTACTGGTGCAAACCACGTTTCTCTGCGTAACGCCATATTCCAGCATGGCTAACAGCGTTTCGCCGTATAACCTGCGGCTTTCCCTATCCATGTCCTGAACGACTTTTTCATCACAGGAGAGTTCGCAAAGCATATCCAACTGTTTGTTGAGCGAATAGGCCGCCGGATTAAACCAGTGAACCGCGTTTGCAGCGAGTACGATCAGTTTCATCAGCAGGTCGCCCCGCTTTAAATGAACGAGCTCATGGGAGAGAATCATGGCGAGCTCTTTTTCGCCAAATGGGGTATCCGGAAGAACAACAGCGGGTTTCCACAGCCCCATGAGCATGGGGGTTGTTGCACGGGCACTGACGATTACCTTGACGGGGCCGTTCACCATCTCACACACGCGGCTGTTTTGCAAGATCGAACGCTTAAATGCCCGATAGTTTTTTACGTTTACCGCAAGAAAGACAAATGTTCCCACTGCCCATACCAGAATTGCGGTTGCTGCTATTCCCTGAATGTTCTCCAGGCGGGACAGATTGGCAAACTGTTGATTGAAGAACGTGAGGTGACTTGCCGCTTGTTCGCTTGGCAGGATGTGTACAAATGGTTCCCTCATCTCTCCCGCCAGCGGGCTCGTGCCGGTATCGGGCAAAATAGAGCGGATAAACGGTACAAGCCTATTGATGATCGCTGAACCGCCAAGCAGAAAAAACACTGGAATGAAACCGGTGTAATAGTGCCAAGTCTGCGAAAACACTTTTTGCGTGATTGGCCTTACACCGGTTTGCACGATCCAAATGATGGTCCCAACGAATGACGCAATGATGAGAGATAGGAGGAAACCCATCATTTCTCACCCTCCTTGCGCGCAAACCACTCTTTTAGCTCCGCTATGTCCTTTTGACTAAGTTCTTCATCATCAACCAGAGCAGCGATGAAATTTTTGACATTCCCATTGTACAAGCGGTTTAAAAAGGTTTTTGTTTCGTACTTCTTGTACTCTTCCAGCGTCAATGCAGGATCGTAAACATTCGCCTTGCCGGCTATTGATTTTGTCAAAAAGCCTTTTTCGATCAGCCGCTTCAGGATGGTCGATACGGTTGAAGTCTTCCAGCCTTTGCCGGCGAAGATATCCAAAAGCTGTGCAACCGTGACGGGAGCAGCCAATTCCCATATCACCTCCATGACTTCCAATTCCGTTTCAGATAACCTTCCTAATTTTTTCATCAGTGTGCACCTCTGATTTTTTATGCGACAACTTGTCGTAGATCCAAAATACGACAAGTTGTCGCAGATGTCAATACTGACTTTTTTGCCGGAGGCACCGTCCCGCCGGAAAAGGGGAGACGCTCTCATGCGAAGGCAGAACATACGGGATTTTAACAGAGGCAACCGCTGTTCCCTTGCTTTTTTGAATCGAGTATGGTATTGTGTTATCAGTCCAATAACGATTGAGAGGGAATTCACATATTGTAAAGGGCTACATCTTAACAGTTTGTGCCTTTTACAATATGTGAATTTTTATTTTAAAAATAAAAAGAACATGTTAAATGAAAAAATGGAGGTATTACACATGCAAACAGGAACTGTCAAATGGTTCAATGCTGAGAAGGGCTTCGGTTTTATCGAAGTGGAAGGCGGCAGCGACGTATTTGTTCACTTCAGCGCAATCCAGGGCGAAGGCTTCAAATCCTTGGATGAAGGCCAACGCGTTGAATTCAACGTGGTGCAAGGCAATCGCGGTCCGCAAGCTGAAAACGTCGTAAAACTGTAACAAGAAGAAAACTGCCCTTACAACAGACGTGAGGGCAGTTTTCTTTTGGCTTTGAACGGGTGAGACAGTCATACCAGCGATTCTGCTGGCATGGCTGTCTCACTTTTTTTGCACATTTCTTATCTAGATATGATTGACAATGCATAGGGGGTATTGTAAACTAGTCACCGAAGTCAATTGATAATGAATATCATTATTAACCAGAGGAGAGCCATGAAAAGAAGGTATTTGTTGCTTGCACTCATCGTCTTGTCTATCACTTCCATTTTCATTGGAGTAAAGGATATTACGCCCCTGGATCTGTTCCATCTATCCGATGACAAAGCCCAAATCCTGTTGATCAGCAGGCTGCCGCGGCTGATCAGCATCATCATTGCCGGGGTCAGCATGAGTGTATGCGGGTTGATCATGCAGCAGCTGAGCAGGAACAAGTTCGTGTCTCCGACTACCGCCGGCACGCTGGATTCCGCCCGGTTTGGCGTTCTGGTTTCCCTGATGGCATTTACCGCGGCCAGCCCCTTCCTGAAGATGCTTGTCGCCTTTGTCTTCGCTCTGCTCGGCACGTTTCTGTTTATGAAAATTCTCGAGCGGATCAAGTTCAGGGATACGATCTTCATCCCGCTGGTAGGGTTGATGTTCGGCAACATCATCAGTTCGATATCCACGTTTTTCGCCTACAAGTACGATTTGATTCAAAACATGTCGGCTTGGCTGCAGGGTGATTTTTCCCTGATCATGAAAGGCAGGTACGAACTGCTGTATGTGAGCATCCCTTTCCTGGTCCTGGCGTATCTGTTCGCCAATAAATTTACCGTCGCGGGGATGGGCGAGGAGTTTTCCAAGAATCTGGGCCTGAACTACAAGCAGGTCGTCCGGATCGGCTTGATCATCGTGGCGCTCGTCACTTCCTCGGTCGTACTGACCGTTGGGACCATTCCATTTTTGGGTCTGATTATTCCGAACATCGTCTCCATCTACCAGGGAGACCACTTGAAAAAAAGCTTGTCTCACACGGCGCTGCTGGGGGCGGTCTTCATCCTGTTTTGCGACATCCTCGGCCGGATCATTATCTATCCGTACGAGATATCGATCAGCCTTACCGTCGGCGTTATCGGAAGTGGGATCTTTGTTTACTTACTGATGAGGAGAAGGGCACATGGGGTATAAGGCAAAGACGTGGTTCCTCGCTGTCGTCGCCGTGATATTGATCGCCGTCTTTTTGTTCATAAACATTGGAAGCAGTTGGGATTACATACTGCCAAAAAGGATTGCGAAGGTGCTTGCGATCATCTTGACCGGGGGATCGATCGCATTTGCGACGACCGTCTTCCAGACGATTACGAACAATCGCATCCTCACCCCCAGCATTCTGGGCCTGGATTCCCTGTACTTGATGATTCAGACGGTCGTCGTGTTTCTGTTTGGCTCGAAGACCTTGACGATGGGCAGCAGCAATCTCAACTTTGCAGTCACGGTTGGTTTGATGATCCTGTTTTCAGGGGTGTTGTACAAAGTCATCTTTAAGCGGGAGCAGCAAAACATCTACTTTCTGCTGTTGATCGGCTTGATTTTTGGCACGCTCTTTCAAAGCCTGGCAACGTTTATGCAGGTGCTGATCGATCCAAACGAGTTTCAGATCGTCCAGGATAAGATGTTTGCCAGCTTTAACAACATCAAGACAGACCTGCTCGGGATTGCCGTCATCTCCGTCCTGCTCGTCTCCGTCTACTTTCGCAAGTTTATCAAGTACCTGGATGTGCTTTCCCTGGGTAGGGAGCAAGCGGTCAACCTCGGGGTCGATTACGATTACGTCGTAAAACGGCTGTTGATCGTCGTCGCGATCCTGATCTCCGTTTCGACCGCGCTGGTTGGGCCGATTACGTTTCTCGGGCTGCTGGTCGTCAATGTCACCTATGAATTTTTAAAAACCTACCGGCACCAGTATTTGCTTCTGGGTTCCATTCTGGTCAGCATCGTCGCATTGGTCGGAGGCCAGTTGATTGTTGAAAGGGTCTTTACCTTCGCCACAACCTTAAGCGTGATCATCAATTTCTGCGGCGGGGGCTACTTTCTATACCTTTTGTTAAAGGAGAACAAATCGTGGTAGAAGTAAAACACGTTTCCAAACTGTACGCAGGCAAAAAGGTGATCGACGATGTGACCGTGACCATCGGAAAAGGCAAGATCACCTCGTTTATCGGGCCGAACGGAGCAGGCAAAAGCACCCTGCTGTCAATGATCAGCCGTCTGATTCAAAGGGATGCGGGGCACATCTATATAGAAGGAAAGGAACTTGGCCAGTGGAAAAGCGGTGACCTCGCCAAAAAAATCTCCATCCTGAAGCAAGCCAATCACATCAGCCTGCGGTTGACGGTCAGAGAACTGGTTTCCTTTGGGCGCTTTCCCTATTCGCAAGGCAAACTTTCAGAAGAAGATTGGAGGTATGTAGAGGAAGCGATACAGTACATGGAGCTGTCAGATATGCAGCACAAGTACCTCGACCAGCTGAGCGGCGGTCAAAGGCAGAGGGCCTACATCGCCATGGTCATCGCCCAAAATACGGAGTATATCCTGCTCGATGAGCCGTTGAACAACCTGGACATGAAGCATTCTGTGCAAATCATGAAGATCTTGCGGCGGCTGGTAGATGAGCTGGGCAAAACCATCGTGATCGTCATCCACGACATCAATTTTGCCTCCTGCTACTCGGATACGATCGTGGCGCTAAAAGCAGGGAAAATCGTCCGGGAAGGCACTCCCGACGAGATGATGGACCCTGCGGTGCTGCGGGAAATTTACGAGATGGAGATGAAAATCGAGACCGTGGACAACAATAAAATTTGCATTTATTTTTCCTGAATCACAGTTTCGAGGGTTCAATCAAAAAAACGGATATGAGGTGGATACAATGAAGAAAGTACTTCTATTTTTCACGATCGCTTTGGCGGCTGTCTTTGCGGCTGCGTGCGGATCCAACAGTTCCAATACCGCTGCGGTGCAGGGCACGGAGGCAAACCAGGCTGGCGAAGAGCTGACGATCAAGCATCAGCTGGGTGAGACGCCGGTTAAGAAAAATCCGTCCAAAGTGGTTGTGTTTGACTTCGGCACGCTCGATTCCCTGGATAAGCTGGGGATTGAAGTGGCGGCGTTGCCAAAGAGCAGCATTCCCCCTTATCTGGAGAAGTACAAAGATGATAAATACGCAAACGTGGGCAGCTTGAAGGAGCCGGATTTTGAAAAGATTCATGAGCTGCAGCCGGATCTGATCATTATCTCGGGAAGACAGTCCGACATGTACGATGAGTTCAAAAAGATTGCCCCTACGATTTATCTGGGAGTAGACACATCGCGCTACATGGAGTCATTTACCGAGAATGCAAAAACCCTAGGAAAGATTTTCGATAAGGAAGCTGCTGTCGAGGAAGAACTGGCAAAAGTAAATGAATCGATCAAGCAACTGCACGAAAAGGTATCGGCAAGCAAACAGAACGCTCTGGTCATCCTGGCCAATGACGGAAAAGTCAGCGCCTATGGGGCGGGTTCCCGCTTCGGGATTATCCACGACGTATTCGGCTTCACGCCGGTAGACGACAAGATAGAGGTGTCGACGCACGGGCAGAGCATTTCTTTTGAATACATCGTCGAAAAAGACCCGGATTATCTGTTTGTCGTCGACCGGGGCACAGTAGCAGGGGGCACATCGTCGGCAAAAAATGTGGTGGAAAACGAACTGGTAAAAAATACGAAAGCGTATAAAAACAACCACATCGTCTACCTTGACCCGAATTACTGGTACCTTTCCGGCGGAGGACTTGCTTCCGTAGCAGACATGGTAAAGGAAGTAGCAGACAGCATTAGGTAGAGAATGTCAAAAAAGGCACCTTAGGTGCCTTTTTTTGCTGTTAAATGATGTTAAAATTATAGAGGGAATTATCTAGATTTATTCTGAAAAGCGCGAAGGGGGAAAGCCAATTGCACTTCAAGGATCATAAAGACTCTGACTCTGCCGTCAAGAAGGACGCCCATTTAGGGCAGCTTGCTTCCGTAGGTCAAATCGCTGCAGGAATTGCGCATGAGGTAAAAAATCCCTTAACAGCCGTCAAAGGATTTTTACAATTACTAAAAGAGGACCACAATGATTCGTATTTGGAAATCGCCCAGGCTGAATTGCAGAATGCGCTTCTGACGCTGGAAAATTTACTGCATGTCGCCAAGCCGGACTTGGAAACGGAACCCGATCAAACCGTAAATTTGTCCGTCGAATTGGAGGCCCTCATCAACCTCTTTCAAGATCAGATCTACCGGGTAGAGATTTCAAAGAACTTCTCCGATACGGACGCCTTGGTGTATGGAAAAAGGAATCAACTGAAAAAGGCATTTTTCAATCTCTTAAAGAATTCATTTGAGGCGATACCAGAACAAGGATCGATAACGATTGAACATTTTGTCAATGGGGGGAATGTAACTGTCACGATTCAAGACTCTGGAGTTGGCATTCCCGAAGAAAAGCTGGCCATGCTTGGGACCCCGTTCTTCTCGACGAAGGTGGACGGAACAGGCATGGGACTAACCCAGGTGTTCTCGGTTGTCTATCAGCATAGAGGGGAGATCCAGGTCTACAGCAAAGAGGGGGAAGGAACGAAGTTTGTCATCAAGATACCCAAGGAATCCCAAAAGATAACACGTGGAGTGATGGATTTGGATTTGTACTTTGAGAAGGGGCTCAACTTGAGAGGATTTTTTATCAAAAACCAGGAGAAATTTGAGGAGCGCCTGCTTGCAGAAGCGGTCAATGTAAAGGGAAAAATAGACGAGATTCAGCGTACCGGAAACATCAACCTGCTGGCCAACGCCCACAAGCTTGTGCTTTACATCGTTGATGCCCAAGAACACGAAGTGATTTCCTTTGCGCAAGAGGAAGGGATCTCATGGGCCAAGTACTCGTTAACCCTCGCGTTTAAACTGGAGTGGATCCAAACGATCCGAAGGGTCCTGTGGGAATTCCTGTACAATTACGATCGTCTATGTGGTAAGCAGAATACCCGCGAAGATTTTTACTCACTGGAAAAAAGCATTAATGAACTGGTCGATCAATTCCTTCATTATTTCTTTTTCAGCTATTCGCAGTACAAGGATGAATTAATCCAAAAACAAAGGGAGACCGTGCGGAATTTGTCTGTGCCGATCATCCCGTTGACTGCCACGATGTGCATTCTTCCGTTGATTGGGACGATCGATATGCAGCGAGCTTCTGAAATCGGGGATAAGGTGATCACCCAGGTAGGCGCACATCAAATCGAAGTGTTGATCATTGATTTTTCCGGTGCCGGTGAAATGGACAGCCAAGTCATCAAACATCTGATGAATCTCTTGGATGGCATAGCCATGATGGGATGCCAAGCGGTTATCACGGGACTGCGCCCGGAAACGGTGAAACTGATGGTCAGTCAGGGCTTGTCATTTGAAAATAAGGCAATGACCAAAGGCACGCTGCAACAGGCATTAGTAGAATACCTGACCTTCAAAAAGAAAAATGACACTACACTTTCATGAACTTATTCATTAAACATTGATGTATAGTCCGGTTATGGCGAGTTTTTGAACGCTCGCCATCATTTTTTTGTCCATTTTTTAGTAAATCACGCATAATGGGTACTAAGAACCAGGAAATATGTAACTTCTTGTTGAATGGTGTCAAAATTTATGCTACATTTTGCATTGAGCAAAATCTTAGATGATAATTCAAAAGTCACAGCATATTCCGATAAGGGCAAACTCATCGAAAGGTGGGGACGCAAAGCCATGGGTCTGTGGTTCTGACTGAACTATGATCGCCAGGTTGCCGAAGAATGGCTTTTCATAATGGCTATTCTTATTTGAATAGCCATTTTTTATACTTTGGGAAAGTTTAATTTCACTAACGCGTTAAATGATGAAAGTATAAGAAAAACGAAGGCTTTCGCTATTTGACTTGGCGATAAGCCAAGTTTTTCTAATGCGCCGGGGGTCTTAGACAAACCTGCAGTCAAAGGAGGGAGAAACATGTGTCAGTGTGAAACAAATGAGAAAGTCAACGAATTGATCGAAAAAAAACAATACTATCATTCCTATCAGCCGCTTTTNGCGCCGGGGGTCTTAGACAAACCTGCAGTCAAAGGAGGGAGAAACATGTGTCAGTGTGAAACAAATGAGAAAGTCAACGAATTGATCGAAAAAAAACAATACTATCATTCCTATCAGCCGCTTTTCAGGTTTAGCGACTGGGAACTGGTTGGCTATGAAGCATTCTTCCGCTGTGAATCTTTCACCCCAGAAGTTCTTTTCACAACCCTGTTGGAACAAGACTTGATGTACGAATTAGATACGACATCTATATACGAAGCCATTACGTCTTACGCCCAATCGATGACTTCTGCGCCCAAAAACCTGTTTGTGAATATACTGCCCTCAACACTACTCCATCCATCGCTGCCGTCCTTCTTGGAAAAGCTGCAAGCCACAAACTCCGTTCCCAACAGATACATCATCTTTGAAATCAATGAAGCGGAACAAATAACCGATTACAGGGCTTTTGGCGAGGCTGTTCGCCGTCTGCGCCAGGACGGATTCCGGATTGCTCTCGATGACGTCGGAAAAGGAGTCGCCTCCTTGCAAAGAATTGTGGAAGTGGAACCGGACTATATCAAATTGGATCGATATTTTGCAACCGATTTGTCCAGTTCAGAGAAAAAACAGCGAATGATTCAACTGCTTGTGACGTATTGCCGTAACCATACATTTCTGATTTTGGAAGGCATAGAAACACCCGAAGATCTGGCTGCAGCCAAGGTGCTGGGTGTCGATATCGGACAGGGCTATGTTTTGGGCAAACCTGGGTCCTTGCATCACATGAATTCGTAGATTAGCTAAAGAGAAGGAGTGGTATTCATGACCGGTTCGGTCGTCATCACCGATTTTTTAAACGGATCAATTCAAGCGGCAACGACCATTATCCCCCTTTCCAATACGTTAGGTATACCTGTACGAGTGACGGTCCCGATTCTGCAGCCAGAGATGGGCGTGTTGATCGGGGTTTCGGGAGCCGTCCAGGGCAGCCTGATTCTGGAGGGAAAGACGAGCACGTTTGGCATGCTTGGAAAAACGATGTTTGGCTTTGACCTGGAAAGCGAAATGCTGCATTCTTTTGTCGGCGAATTCGGCAACATGATCGCAGGGAATATGTCTACGTTCTTGTCCCAGCGAAATCTTTTCGTCGACATTACCCCACCGGTTGTCATGAATAGGGAAACGAGCCTGGAAGGCTATAATGAAACGCTCAGAGTTCCGATCGACATTCACGAAGCAGGCGCCATCAATATGATTCTGCTGCTCAAATGAAACCGGACAGGGGCAGCCGGCAAAGCAACCACAAGGAAGTGGTTGTTTTTTTTGCCTACAAGCAGAAGTGTTGATTGAATTTTCGGTATCATATATAATATATGGAATTTACCGCAAAAGGAGGTGCCTCTATGTGAAACCTCAGGTATCGCCAAAGTCTCTGAAGCTGCAAACCTACCATGTTTTAAAGGAGGCTATCATCAGCGGGGAACTGAAGGACAATGAAATGATCACGGAAAAAAAGGCGATGGAACTGTTCGGCATCAGCCGCACTCCTTTTCGCGAGGCCATTCAAGCGCTGGAAGCAGAGGGATGGGTCTACTCCCTGCCTTACAAGGGGACATATGTCAGCTCATTTGACGAAAGGGATATCGAAGAGGTGTTTGAACTTCGCGCGGTGCTTGAAACCGCGGTCGCGAGGAAAGCAGCAGGGCGCCTGGATCAACAGGCGTATGCGGCATTGGAGGAAATCATCTGCCAGATGACGACGGATGCGAAGGTACAGAATGATTACGCGTTTACCTCGCTGGACTTTGAGTTTCATCGGGCATTGAACAGGCTGGCCGATAACAAGCGCCTGCTAACGATGACCGAACAGGTTTACGACGTGATGCGGCGAATCGGCATGCGTGTTCTGCAAAGGCCGATTCAGCGCAGGGAGGAGGTGATTCGCGAGCACAGGAGGATTTTGGACGGGCTTCAAAACGGAGATGCGGAAGCAGCCGTCATCGAGCACCTGGAGCGGGTGAAGCAGATTATTCTGAACAGGTAGTGGAGGAGAAGATCAAGATGAGTCGAAATTATCGTTACGTCATCATGGGAATGATCGTCTTTATGACCGTGGTCAATTACGTCGACCGCGGGGCGATCTCCTATGCCCAGGAAGCGATCATTAAAGAATTCGGGCTCGATCCCAAGACCTGGGGAGAAATCCTCGGCTACTTTGGGTACGGTTACATGTTTGGCGCTTTGTTTGGCGGATTCCTGGCCGATAAAAAAGGGCCCAAGTACGTGTGGATTCTGGCAGGAACCGCCTGGTCGGTCGCGGAAATAGCAACCGCCTTCGCCGGCCAGATCGGGATTGCCGTCTTTGGCGGATCAGCCATCGCTGGTTTTGCCGTGTTCCGGGTGTTATTCGGCCTGGCAGAAGGGCCGACCTTTTCGACAATCAACCGCACGATGGCCAACTGGGCGTCGCCGAAGGAGCGGGGCTTTGCCGCAGCCCTCGGACTCTTGGGTACTCCGCTGGGGGCGCTGTTGACGGCGCCGGTAGCAGTTGCATTGCTATCTTTTACAGACTGGAAAATGATGTTTATCATCCTTGGTCTGGTTGGACTTGTCTGGGTGATTATCTGGAGAAAAATGTTTACCGATCTGCCGGAACACCATCCCAAGGTGAGTCCGGAAGAGCTGGCGGAAATTCGTTCGACGAAGGGCCTGCTGTCGGGGGAAGGCACTGTAACTGCTTCTGCCGATGAAAAAATCCCCTGGTATCACTTCTTTAAAAATCCAACCCTGGTGCTGAACGCGCTTGGCTATTTTGCGTTTCAATATGTGAATTTTCTGTTGCTGACGTGGACGCCCAAGTATTTGCAGGACACTTTCGACTTCAAATTGTCTTCCCTGTGGTATCTGGGGATGATCCCCTGGGTCGGAGCCTGCGTAACCGTGCTGCTTGGCGGGCGCATCTCCGACGCTTTGAGAAGAAAAACAGGAAGTCTGCGGATTGCCCGGTCAGGGCTCGCGGTTGTCTCGCTGTTCTTTACGGCCGTCTGCTTCATGTTCATCCCCACGGTGAGCAGTGTAACGGGTGTCCTGCTGTTGATGGCGCTTGGCAACGCCTTCAACTTCGTGCCAAATACCGTATACTGGACGGTGATCATCGATACGGAGCCTTCCAAGGCGGGAACATTTGGCGGAGTGACCCATTTTTTCACCAACATCGCGACCATTGTGGCCCCCACGCTGACAGGGGTACTGGTAAAAGGATACGGCTATTCAGCCATGTTTACAGCGGCGGCGGTCGCTGCATGTATCGGGATGGTAGCCATGGCTTTTGTCAAACCCGGGCGGCGGGTTCAGCAGCGTACCAATTCTCTCACGAATGTCTAGGAGGTAACCATGGATGTTTTGACTTTATCGCAATCGTTTCGGGAAAAAAAGCTCTCTCCTGTGGAAGTCGTCCGGCAGATGCTGGCGGACGTCAAAAAGCAAAATCCGCTGTACAACGCGTATGTCACCGTGTGTGAAGAGGAGGCGCTTGCCGCAGCCGCCCAAGCGGAGGAGGAGATCGCCAGAGGAGACGTCAGGGGCCCCCTGCACGGAGTCCCGGTGGCAGTGAAAGACCTCATTTTTACCAAAGGAATTCGCACAACCATGGGCTCCAAAGTATACGCCCAGCATATCCCTGATTTTGATGCGACGGTTGTCCGCAAGCTGAAGGAAGCGGGGGCGGTCATCCTCGGGAAAACCAACACGCATGAATTCGCCTACGGACCGATCGGTGACAGGTCCTACTTCGGCCCCTCCCGCAATCCCCATAACCCCGAGAAAATAACCGGCGGCTCCAGCGGCGGCTCCGGGGCGGCCGTGGCTGCCAGCCTCGCCTGCGCCGCCCTGGGAACCGATACAGGCGGCTCGATCCGAATCCCTGCAGCGGCATGCGGAATTGTCGGGATGAAGCCGACGTTTGGGCTGGTCAGCAAATACGGTGTGTTTGATCTGGCTTATACGCTCGACCACGTAGGACCGATGACGAAAAGCGTCCGCGACAATGCCGCCGTATTAAACATACTGGCGGGGTACGATGAGCTGGACCCTTATTCTATCCTCCAGGAGAGAGAAGATTACACCCGGCTCCTCGGCGAAAGTGTACGCGGCAAGGTAATCGGTCTTCCCTCGTATTACTACCGGCATGTGGAGGATGAAGTCCTGCGGGCTGTCCTTAAAGCCAGCGAGGTTTTCAAAAGTCTGGGAGCGGAGGTGCGTGAGGTAGAGGTCGCCGGAATAGAAGAAATAATGCGAGGGCAGCTGATCACGATACAGTCCGAAGCGTATGCGGTACACGAGAAAACGATGCAGGATCACGGGAGCGACCTGGACCGGGAAGTGTACGAGCGCCTGGCAGCCAGCAAGGAGGTTCGCGGCTACCAGTATGTGCAGGTGCAGCAGCAGCGAAAGCGGCTTACCGGACAATACAACGAGATTTTTAAGGAAGTCGACGTCCTGTTGACGCCGACGCTCCCGATCCTGCCGACGGATATCGACCAGCGGGAAGTGATGATCGGCGACTATCAGGATGGGGTTCGGCAGGCACTGCTGCGATTGACCTCGCCGACCAATTTTACGGGGAATCCCGGTTTGTCTGTGCCCTGCGGGTTTTCGGCCAGCGGCCTGCCGATCGGGTTTCAGATGATCGCAAGGCACGGCGAGGAAGCCAAGCTGTACCAATTTGGATACGCCTACGAACAGCAAAATTAATTGGTTTTTGTAATAAAAAACTAGAAATATCTTCCCCCTCCATGGTATTTTAGTAGGAATGCATAAAAAATCATTCAAACAAAAGCCATGGGGGGAGAAAGATTGGAAAACCAAATTCGCGTGGGCATCGTCGGTTACGGCAATCTGGGCAAAGGAGTCGCAGCCGCTATCGAGCAAAATGCAGATATGCAGCTGGTGGCCGTATTCTCGCGAAGATCGCCCGACAGCCTCGGAATCGACAAACCGGGTGTCAAAGTGCTGGATATCGCTTCAGCCGAGGAATACCAGAATGAGATAGACGTCATGGTACTATGCGGAGGATCGGCTACAGACCTGCCTGAGCAAGGACCTTATTTTGCCCGCATGTTTAACACGGTGGACAGCTATGATACGCATGCAAAAATACCGGAATATTATAAAAGCGTGGACAAAGCGGCGCAGGCAAATGGAAAAACCAGCATCATCTCAGTGGGGTGGGATCCGGGCCTATTCTCGATCAATCGCCTGATGGCAGAAGCGATTCTGGCCGAGGGAGAAAACTACACGTTCTGGGGAAATGGCGTCAGCCAGGGACACTCAGACGCGGTTCGCCGGGTCGAAGGAGTGAAGGCGGGCGTCCAGTACACGATCCCGATCGAGCAGGCAGTAGAAAGGGTCAGAAACGGAGAGAACCCCGTACTGACAACCGCTGAAAAACACCGGCGCGTCTGTTACATCGTTGCGGAAGAAGGGTACGACCAGGCGCAAATCGAAAAGGCGATCAAAACCATGCCCAACTACTTTGCCGATTACGAGACAGAAGTGCATTTTGTCACTCAGGAGGACTTGCAGCGGGATCACTCCCAGCTTCCGCACGGCGGATTTGTCATTCGCGGCGGCAAGACCGGGGCGGGCAGCAAGCAAATCATCGAGTTCTCGCTAAAACTGGAGAGCAATCCCGAATTTACCGCAAGTGTACTGGTCGCCTATGTGCGTGCGGCCTACCGGTTGAACAAAGAGGGACAGACCGGGGCCAAGACGGTGCTGGATATCGCGCCCGTCTATGTATCGCGCAGGTCTGCCGAAGAGCTGCGCAGAGATTTGCTGTAAGAGTCGAAACCGGGTGCCGCAGGTGAGGTCTGCGGCACCCGGTTTTGTGTTTGCATTTTCTTTCAGTCTTTCACAAACCGAATCGCTACGGCTTTTTCGGCAGCCGGGTCAAATAAAATGAAAACATACACGCCAAACTCATTTCCCACCCGGTCTCTCAGCCACAGCCTGAATTTCGCTTCCGAGCGCGTTGACGTTATCTCGGAACGTCCCAGATACTTATAGTCTATGATGTCAGCCTCGAATCGCTTTTGTGCTTCCTTGACGGCAATGGTACCCCATTTGGCGTGTTCAGGGGCGGCATTCGCAGCTGCAGCGAAAATAAAAAACAGCGCGATCAGGGACGTCCATACTCTTTTCATAGCCATCTTCCCATCAAAAGGTGTTTTCCATTGTATGTCCCTGATGAATCCGATGTATGCAAAAAAAGAGGCCGTTTACGCCTCTTTCAGATATACCGTGAAAGTCGTCCCTTTGAGCAGCTCGCTGGTGACGGGGAAGAAAAAATGTAAACGTTTAGATTGATTTTGATAAAAGTTTGTGATAATTTAAAATACAAGCAAAAGAAAGCGCTTTTACAGCGGGTTTTATTGGTGAATTGCAGGGTGATAGGCTTTTTTTACTGAATTTAATCTAAACGTTTACATTTTTGGAGCTGATACTGTTGTCTAAACCGACGATTGAAGATGTAGCAAAGCGGGCCAATGTCTCGACAGCCACTGTCTCCCGGGTGATCAACCGGCAGGGAGGCGTTAGGGAAAAAACGAAAGCCCGCATCCTGGCAGCTATCGAAGAACTGAACTACATTCCCAATGCCGTCGCGAGAAGCATGGTGAAAAAAACGACGAACACGATCGGCATCATCATCCCGGACATAAACAACCCGTTTTTTCCCCTGGTCGTCTCGGGAATCGAACAGAAGGCGAGAGAGAAAGGGTATTTCACCATCTTGTGCAATACGAACGAGTCGGCTGAGACCGAAACAGAGCTTCTGAAGATCTTGATGGAGCGGAGCGTTGACGGGTTGATTATCACAACAGCCGACGAGGAGGGTGATCATCTGCAGGCAGTGATTGACGCCAAGATTCCGATCGTGGCCGTCGACCGGTCGATCAAACAGTTTGAAGTCGATACAGTGTTAGTCGGCAATATTGACGGGGCCTACCAGGCGACGCGGCATTTGATCCTGCAAGGGCATCAAAAAATTGCGATCATCTGCGGTCCGCAAAATACAACGCCGGGTTACGAGCGGTATGTCGGGTACAGACGGGCTCTTGAAGAATACGGTCTGCCGCTCGTTCCAGAGTACATCCTGGAGGGAGATTTTAAGGAAGAGAGCGGGACACGTTTGACGAAAGCGCTGCACAGCCTTGCCGAGAGGCCGACAGCCATTCTTTCGTCCAACAACCTGATGACGATCGGCTGTGTCAAGGCGCTGATGGAGCTTTGCTGGAAGATCGGGGAGGAAGTTGCTTTTATCGGGTTTGACGACGTCGACATCGCCACGTTTATCAACCCGCCGCTTACTGTGGTATCCAGGCCGATGCGAAAGCTGGGGGAGGTTGCTTTTGAGATCCTTCACGAACGAATGAAGGAAGGACTAGATGGGGCAAAGCGCCACTACGTGCTTTCTCCCGAACTCAACATACGCCAATCGTGCAGATTGAAATAAAATCTGCATATTCAAAAATCTAAACGCTTACATTTTGGAGGGTGAAATCATCATGAAAAAGGGCGGTATTCTCAATCCAGCAGTTAACAAACTCATTGCGGAAACCGGACACACGGATTGCATCGTTGTCACCGATGCTGGACTGCCACTGCCGGAAAACGTCCGCACACGGATTGATTTGGCTTTGAAGGAAGGCACTCCGGGGTTTTTAGAGACGCTGGACACGGTTTTGGAGGAATTGATCGTTGAGAAGATCATTTTGGCAGAGGAAATCAAAACGGTCAGTCCCCAGATGAATGAGGAAATATTGCGGAGGTTTCCCGGCATTCCTGTAGAGTACCTGCCGCATGTGGAATTTAAGCAAACGACCAAACAGGCACGCGGGTTTATCCGCAGCGGAGAATTTACTCCTTATGCCAACGTAATTTTGGTCGCCGGCGTCGCTTACTAAGCCGCTTGGGCGAGGGCAGACGGGGAAGGGGGAACCATCTTGGATACGATCGCTTTAAAGATGGAGGGAATCTGCAAGCACTTCCCAGGGGTCAAGGCGCTGGATCAAGTCGACATCGAAGTGAGAAAAGGCGAGATTCTCGCGCTCCTGGGAGAAAACGGGGCAGGAAAATCAACGTTGATGAAAGTGTTGGCAGGCGTCCATCAGCCTGACGCAGGCAGCATCTACATCAATGGCAGCAAGGCGGTGATTCAAGGGCCCCGTTCATCACAAGCACTGGGCATCAGCATTATCTATCAGGAATTTAACCTGGTGCCCTACCTCAGCGTTGCGGAGAACATCTTCCTTGGGCGGGAGCCGCGCAGGGTGAGGGGCGTTATCGATTGGAAGCAGCTTCATCAGCAGGCGCAAGCGGTGATGGATCGGGTCGGCTTAAAGCATGTTTCACCCAAAACACTGGTGAGCGAACTCGGCATCGCGGAGCAGCAGCTGGTCGAGATTGCCAAAGCGATTTCTTGCGCTTCTGAAATCATCATCATGGACGAGCCGACTGCCGTGTTGAATGGAGAGGATGCCAAGCAGCTCTTGCAGATCATGTTGGAGCTAAAAAAGCAGGGCATGGCAATCATCTTCATTACTCACAGGCTGGAAGAGGTGGAGCAAATCGCTGACCGCATCTCCGTGCTCCGCGACGGCAAGTACATCGGCAGCGCCAACACCGGGGAAGTCACCAGGGATGACATCGTCAAGATGATGGTGGGACGGGATATTACCGACTTGTATCCAGAAAGAAACGAAAAGATGGGCAAGCCCGTGCTAACGGTGGAACATCTTTCGGTCAAAGGGGAATTGCACGACATCAATCTGAAGGTTCACGAAGGCGAGATTCTCGGTATCGGAGGGTTGATGGGTTCAGGCAGCACTCAGCTATCGAAAGCGCTGTTCGGACTCTACCCGCACATGCAAGGGACGATTACCGTAAATGGGAAAAACCGTATTACATCTCCGCGCGAGGCGATCGATGCCGGTATCGCGCTGGTATCGGACGACCGCAAAGGGGAAGGGCTTGTGCTGATCATGTCGGTTTTCGAGAACCTTCTCTTGCCGAGTTATCGACGGATTTCCGCAGGTGGGACCTTGATGCAGAGGAACAAACAGACCTCCATCGTCGAGAAATGGGTCGACCTGCTGAAAATCAAGGTGCACGATCCCGCAGTTGAAGCGGGGACGTTAAGCGGCGGCAACCAGCAAAAAGTGGTGCTGGGCAAATGGCTGCAGATGAACCCCAAGGTGCTGATCCTCAATGAGCCGACCAGGGGGATCGACGTCGGCGCCAAGGCCGAGATATACCAGTTAATGAAAAACCTTACAGAACAAGGTTTGGCCATCATTATGATCTCTTCCGAAATGCCGGAATTGCTGGGAATGAGCCATCGGATCGCCGTGATGCACGAGGGCAGGATCACAGGCGAAATGCCGATCCGGGAAGCGACACAAGAAAAAATATTCCTTTACGCAACAGGGGGAAAATAAGGTGACAAAAGGACTGGCACTCGTCAATAAATACCGTGTTTTGATCATATTCGCAGCCTTGTGCCTGGCAGCCGGCATTGTGTCCGACTCATTTTTGACGGTAAACAATCTGTTGAATGTGGTACGCCAGGTCTCAATCACGGCGATTATTGCGGCGGGAATGACACTGATCATCCTGATCGCCGGGATCGATCTGTCAGTCGGTTCCGTTCTCGCCTTCACCGGGGCGGCCGCTGCCGGAATGATCGCAGCAAAGCTGCCGCTCGTCGTCGTGCTTCCGGCGACCTTGCTCGTCGGGCTGCTGTTTGGCCTCGTCAACGGACTGTTTGTGACCAGGTGGGGAATTCCTTCCTTCATCACCACGCTGGCAGTGATGGTCATCGCCAGGGGTATGACGCTGGTCTATACCAAAGGGTACCCGGTGGTGGTGAGCAATGACGCCTTTCGCTATATCGGGAACGGCAAAATTGCCGGCGTGCCGCTGCCGATCATCATCATGCTGGCGGTCTTTGCGCTAATGTACTGGGTACTCCGCTACACGAGCTTCGGCCGCTATATCTACGCGATCGGGGGCAATGAAGAAGCGGCACGGCTGTCGGGGATTCCGGTCAATACGATCAAGCTGGCTGTCTTCGGGATCGGCGGTCTGCTCTCTGCCCTGTCGGCGATTATCTACACATCCAGGTTAATGTCGGCACAGCCAACGGCCGGAACGGGCATCGAACTAGATGCAATCGCTGCCGTGATCATCGGAGGGACAAGCCTGGCCGGCGGCAGAGGCGGAATTGTCGGCACGCTGTTCGGGGCGTTAATCATGGGGATTCTCGACAATGTTCTGAATCTCATGAACGTTTCGCCGTTTTACCAGAGCATCGCCAAGGGTTTGGTCATCTTGCTGGCCGTACTGGTCGACAGCAAGTTTTCCAAAATAAAAACAAGATAGAAAGATAAGGAGGAGGATTCATCATGAAAAAAGGTTTGTTTTCGGCAATCACCATCGTTTTGTCGGCAACGCTTTTCCTGGCCGGGTGCGGAGGCAGCGGCAATGGCAGCGGCGATGCCCAGCAGAAGGGGGGAGAGTCTGCTCAGCCGCCAGTTGAGAAGAAGCTGAAAGTGGGCTTGTCGATGAACACGCTGAATAATCCGTTCTTCGTGGCGGTAAAAGAGGGGGCGGAAGCCCAGGCGAAGGACTTGGGCTACGAACTGGTCGTGACGGATGCGCAGAACAACCCCGGCCAGCAGTTGGCCGATGTGGAAAACCTGCTGCAGCAAAAGCTGGACATCTTAATCGTCGACCCGGCGGACAGCGACGCCATCGCGGAAGCGGTGAAGAAAGCGAATGACGAGAACATCCCGGTGTTTACGATCGATCGCCAATCGAACGGCGGAGAAGTCATCACCCATATCGGGTTTGACGCGATCAAGTCGGGCAACATCGCTGGTGATTTCATCGCCGAGGCGCTGAACGGCAAGGGAAAAGTGGTGGAGATTCAAGGCATCATGGGGACCAACGTAGCCCGTGACCGCAGCAAAGGATTTAATGAAGCGATCGCCAAGCACCCCGACATCAAAATCGTCGCCCAGCAGGCAGCCGATTTTGACCGCGGAAAAGCGATGAGCGTGATGGAGAACATCCTGCAGGCCAATCCGGAAATCGACGCTGTCTACGCTGCCAACGATGAGATGGCCCTTGGCGCACTGGCTGCGATCGAAGCGGCCGGACGGCTGGATAAGATCACGCTGATCGGCTGCGACGCCGTCGACCCTGCGCTCGATGCCATCCGTTCCGGCAAAATGGAGGCGACGATCGCAGAGCCTCCGTACTTCCTGGGAAAAGAAGCGATCAAAACGGCAGAAAAAATTTCCAAAGGAGAGACAGTAGAGAAGTCGGTCATTCTGGACTCCACATTGGTAACCAAGGAAAACATCGACCAGGTCAAAACGAGATAGCTTGGAGGGAAGTAAAGTGAGTCAGGGACACATTACCGTCGTGGGGAGTTACGTCGTGGATCTGATGAGCCGCACCCCGCATATGCCGAAGCCGGGTGAAACCGTCCTGGGCGGCCCATTCCGCATGGGTCCCGGAGGAAAGGGCGGGAACCAGGCGGTCGCTGCATCCAGACAAGGCTCACAGGTCTTTATGGTCACAAAAGTAGGCGAAGATCAATTCGGCAAGGATGCGCTGCAGAATTTTACCCGTGAACGGATCGATACTTCTTACGTGTTTATTGATCGCGAGGAGGCGACCGGGGTTGCGCTGATCGCCGTGGACGATCAGAGCGAGAACATGATTGTCGTCGCCTTGGGCGCATGCGGCAGACTGACATCCGCAGATGTGGAACAGGCGGAAGAGACGATTCGCAACTCTGCCGTGGTGCTCGTCCAGCTGGAGACCAGCCTTGAGGCGGTAAAGAAGACGCTGGAGCTCGCCCAGAAACACGGCGTGCCCGTTATTCTGAATCCGGCCCCTTACCAGAAGATCTCCAAGGAGCTGCTGCAAAAAGTGACCTATCTTACGCCCAACGAGACGGAAGCCTCTCTCTTGACGGGAATCGAAGTAACGGATGAGGAATCCGCCTGCCTGGCAGCCAAAGTACTGTATCAGTGGGGAGTGCCGCAAGTCATCATCACGCTCGGGAAAAAAGGCTGTTACTACTACAATGGCAGAAACACAGGAACGCTCTACCCCGGTTTCCAAGTGGACGCGGTCGATACGACCGGCGCCGGCGACGCATTTAACGGCGGGCTGGCCCATGCGTTGGCAGAAGGCCAGAGCATCAGCGAGGCGATACGCTGCGCCAATGCGGTGGCAGCACTGTCCGTCACCAAACCGGGAACAGCCCCGTCGATGCCGACCAAAGCGGAAGTAACCCGTTTTCTCCAGCAGCGCTAATGCTTTCGAGAGGAGAGAAAAACCTGTGCAAACATCATTTGCAAATATCATCGACCACACCCTGCTCAAACCAAACGCAACCGATCCACAAATCCTGCAGCTTTGTACCGAGGCAAAGGAATACCGCTTTGCATCCGTCTGCATCAATCCCTGCTTCGTTCCGCTGGCAGCCCGGGCCTTGCAGGGCACAGATGTCAAGGTTTGTACCGTAATCGGCTTCCCGCTGGGAGCGTCCACGACGGAGGCAAAGCTTTTTGAAGCAAAAGACGCCGTCGCCAATGGAGCAGATGAGCTCGATTACGTGGTCAACCTGAGTGACGTGCTCTGCGGCAGATACGATCTGGTGAGACGAGAGATGGAACGACTCGTTCAGTTGCGCTCAGAGGTCGGGAAGCCGCTGGTGATCAAGATCATTTTGGAGACATGCTATCTGAACGAGACGCAGATTGTGGAGGTTTGCAAACTGGCGAAGGAGACTGGTCTCGATTTTGTAAAGACATCGACCGGTTTCGGCACGGCTGGTGCCACGGCAGAGCACGTCCGGATCATGCGCGAGACGGTAGGCACGGACGTCGGCGTAAAGGCGTCGGGCGGCATTCGCAGCTACGAAGATTGCGCCGCCATGATTGGCGCCGGGGCCAACCGGATCGGAGCCAGTGCCAGCGTGGCGATCGTGACTGGAGCCAAGACAGCCGATTCATCCGGATATTGACTGGACGACTTGAAAAACCCTCGAATCAGGCGAAATGCCGCGGTTCGAGGGTTTTTTGGCGTCATGCGGTGCCCAGCTTGACACCCAGTTCAGCCAGGTACTTGCGGTAGGCGATGCTGACGCGGTCGATTTTCAGCGACAGTTCTGCTTGCAGATCGAGCGGCAGGTGTTCCGGCTTCTGGTTTTCCACGATCGGCTTGTCCTGCGCGAAGATCATGTCCTGGAATTGAATGATTTCCTCGTCGGTCGTTCCCGTGTCGTAGTTGAATGAGAGGATGCCGTAGGCGACAGAATGCCCCTCTTCCACCGGGCGGACGGTCAGCAGAATCGACATCCGCTGGTCGGTTTCCCGATCCCGCTTGGTAAAGCGGACCGTCAGCGGCCGCAAGATTTCATAGGTGTAGTAGACGTACTTGGCCTGGCCCGAACCGTCGGGGTCAGGTTGGAAAATGGCGATTTCATCGGAACGGATGCCTGATTCGTCCAGGTGGACGCGGTAATCGCCGATTTCCTGATGCGTGGAAGTCCCGAGGTAGCCTTCGTGGACAACGGCGAGGTGACCGACGTCGAGGAAGTTCTCCACAATGCGCGGCGGATTGGCGTTGACCTCCTGCGGGCCCCAGACGACATTGCGGTAACCGGGCTGGAAGAATTCCGGGTATGGCAGCAGCTCGGGCTCGTTGCTGGCGAGGTTTACCCAGATAAAACCGTACTGTTCCATGCAGCTGTAGGAGATGGCCCGCGCTTTGGCCGGAATGGCTTGATCAGCCGGGAGCTGCGGGATTTTTACGCAGCTGCCGGAAGCGTCGTATTCCCAGCCGTGATACGGGCAGACGAGGTGGCCGTCGCGAACGCACCCGAGCGACAGCGCGGCACCGCGGTGGATGCACAGGTCCTTGAATGCACGGATTCCGTCAGTGCTTCTGTACAAGACAATCCTCTCTCCCATGATGGTTACCTGCAGCGGTTTGTCCGCTACGTCAATGGAGCGGCAGGCGACGATCCAATCGCGGCTAAGCACGGCATCGAGCGTGTTCATATCGGGCATTCCCTTCTTCTCTTAGTGATGTCGCTACTATTGTAAGCAAGACTGCGGAGGGGAGTCAATAAAATACGAACATTTTCTTTTTTTATATAAAAAATGTACGTGAATTCACTAGGCAATTCGACATTTATCGACTATAATGATGCCTATCCAAATCATTAACGGAAAAATAGGTTCCTATCAACTATCCGTGAAAACAAAACAGGGGAGGAAGAAACCAGTGGAACAGACGCGTCAGGGCGTTCGTCTGGTCGTCGGCGTCGACGACAAAATCGGATTCGGGAAGGCGTTCTTGCTTGGCCTTCAACATGTACTGGCGATGGATTTGTACATCGCGCCTATCATTATTGCGGGACTTTTAGCCCTCGACAAGGGGAATACGTCATTCTTCATCCAAATGTGCTTCCTGGGCACCGGCATCGCTACCCTGATCCAATCGGGTTTCGGCATGCGGCTGCCGGTGGTGCAGGGTCCATCCTACGTGCCGATCGGGGCGATCGCCGCGATTGGCGGAAAACTGGGGCTGGGCGCGGTCACCGGGGCGTTGATTCCCGGCGCACTGCTCATCGCCCTGCTCGGCTATCCGCTCAGGCTGTTTGCCAAGGCGGTGCGAAAGATCATTCCTCCACTGGTCGGCGGTACGGTGATCATCATCGTCGGCATCGCCTTAATGCCGATTGGCATGGGCAACATCTACAACGCTCCCGGCAGCATCGGCGTGAACTGCCTGGTTGCGGCGGTTTCGGCGGCCGTACTCGTCATCTGCATCTTGCTCGGAAAAAAAGCGCAGGGTGCCGGCACCTTTTTCCGGCTCATCTCCGTGATCATCGCCATCGTTGCCGGAACGGTTACCGCATCGTTTTTCGGCACGGTGGATTTTTCGCGGGTGCAGGAGGCGGCGTGGCTGTCTCTGCCAAAGCTGTTGCCGTACGGTGCACCAGTGTTCGATTGGAGTGCGGTGCTGACGATGGCGTTTGTCTACCTGATCATCTTGATCGAGACGACTGGGACCTGGTTCGTCGTCTCCAGTGTCACGGGCAGCGAATTGTCTGAACAACGTCTGAACCGCGCTGCAGCGGGCGAGGGCATCGGCTGCTTTTTCGCCGCTCTCTTCGGCGGGACACCGATGACAGGCTATTCCTCAAACGCCGGACTGATTGCCGTGACCGGTGTCGGGAGCCGCATGGCGATTATGACAGCGGGCGGCATTCTGGTCGCACTCGGACTGGTTCCCAAACTGTCTGCCGCGATTACGTGCATCCCCGAACCGGTGATCAACGGGATCTTTGGAATCGTCTGCGTAGCGATCATTACGAACGGCATGAAGGTGATCCAACCGATCGCGATTGACGAGCGAAACATGATGGTGATCGGTATCCCGGTGCTGCTTACCATCGCGGTAACGGTGCTTCCGAAAGACGTGCTGCAGGGTCTGCCTGACTTCGCCAGCTACATTTTGTCCTCGGGCATTACCGTTGGCGCCTTGGGCGCGGTGCTGCTCAATTTGCTGATTCCGGCGGAAAGACATAAGGTGCAGTGAAGGAAAAAGAATCGTCGCTAGGCTTGCCCGCAGCGGCGATTCTTTTATTTTTTTCTTTACAAACCGACCGCCGGTTTGTAAACTATTTTCATGACAAGTCAACAAGCAAAGGAGAAGCGATATGACTCAATCTTTCCATACCAATCCCAGTTTTCAACTGCTGCTGGCGACGACAGAAGAAATTATTCGCGAACGGGGCTGCAGTCAGACTACACTGCAGGAGATTATCAAGCGGACCGGGCTCTCCAAGGGCGCGATTTACCACTACGTGCAGAGCAAGGATGAACTGTTTGCCCTGGTCTTGCAATCCAAGCTGGAACAGGTGAACGAAAATTTTGCCCTGCAAGTTAGCAAGAGCGCGAGAGGAGATCTGCAAACTCCGCTGCGAGCGATCATCAAGGGTTTTTCTCAGATGATGAGAGCGGAGGGCAACGTAGCACTGCAGATTTTTGTCTACCTGCTCAGCCAGAAAGAAAAACCGGAGATTGCCGAGATTCTTCGCCGCTTTTACGAGTTTAGCGTGACATTGCAGACGAAGTGGATTGAGACCGGACAGGAGGGCGGTGCGATCTCCAAGGCGTTAGACGCACGAAAAACCGCGCAGTATCTGGTAGCCCACATGTTTGGCTCGGGAATCCTCGGAATCATCCAGCAGGGCGAAAGACCTCTCGACGAGGAAGACATCCTGCAAATCTTGATGCGCATTCTGCGCGATTAATCGATTTTTTTGATTTGTATCTTATATCTTACCAAGGAGTGGGCCGTCTATGAACATGTTGTTTTGGATTGTCCTTGATTTGATTCCGTTTTTTGTCGCCTTTCAACTACACCCGCCGGTTGTCGGCTTTTCCGTCGGACTGCTGCTTACTTTAGCGATCCGCTTGTTCCAAAAAAGGCGATTTGGCGAGGTAAATACGATCATTAAAGTGAAGACCTGGTATTTTTTCTGCAGCCTGGCCATCGCCATCCTCTTTCCGGACGTCCGTTTGTTTGACTTTACCCAATTGTTCGTTTACGGCATCTTAACCTTGACGACGATCCTTTCCTTGCTTGTCAAAAAGCCGTTTACCTTGCAGTACGCCAAAAAGACGGTCGCCCCACAGTTTCATGATCAACCGCTATTCGTTTCCACCAACTATTGGCTTACGGCGGCATGGGCGCTTTCGTTTGGCCTGTCATTTGCCTTCGCCGTGCTGTATACGCTGAATGTCATCCCGGGAGAAATCGGGATTATGCTGGTTCATACCTGGAACATTCTCGGCTTTGCCGTTACTTTTTTGGTTCGTTTCCTCGGCCGTCAATACTACCTCAAACAAAAAGGCAGCAAAACGGGAGCGTAGCAAGACCGGGTCGCTCCTTACTTATTATCCATATCTATACCGACGGTCGGTTTGGAAAAAGAAAGGATGGTATTGCAGGATGGATAAAAACCGGGGGAAGCTTCTCCTTCTCGTTATGGTCATCATACTGGTGTTTGCCGGTACAGCTGGTTATTACGGCTACCAGAATTACTATTACGTAAAGACGGAAGACGCCATTGTTACAGGGGATATTTACAAGATTGCCCCGAAAGTCGCCGGCAAGATCAAACGGCTATTGTTTGACGAAGGCAGCCAGGTGCAAGCAAACCAGGTCGTCGCCGAACAAGAAGAGTCGACGCCGGCTGCCGGGGGAGTGCTGGAGCATCTGCTGATCCGTTCTCCGATCAGCGGCGTCATCCTGCAGCGGACAGCAAAAGCGGGAGAAGTGGTCGGCGCCGGCAGCACGGTGGCGCTGGTCGTTGACAAAACCCAATTGTACGTGCAGGCAAATGTGGAAGAGACAGAGGCCCGGCTGGTCAAGGAGGGGCAGCTGGTCGATATCACCCTCGACATGTATCCGGGCAGGAGGTTTCAAGGCAAGGTAATCAAGCTCGGGGAGGCCGCCCAATCTGCTTTTTCGCTCTTGCCGCCCGTCAATGCCGGAGGCAACTTTACCAAGGTGACACAGCGAATTCCGGTGAAGATCGGTTTTTTTGACGAAACGGTTGATCTTCGTCCCGGAATCAATGCCGCCGTTGCCATTCACGTGAGATGAGGGGGTGAGCAGATGAACCCGCAGAAAAATTTTTGGCCCGGCGTCTTTGCGATTGTCCTCGGCACGTTCATGGCCGTCCTCGATACGAGCATCGTCAATGTGGCGATTCCGGAGATGATGAGCGTATTCGGGGTTTCTGCCGACGAGATTCAGTGGGTGATCACTGCGTATACCCTGGCGATGGCAGCGATTATTCCGCTCTCCGGGTACGCCAGCACGCGTTTCGGGCTAAAAAAGAGCTACCTCGCCAGCCTCTTCCTGTTCACGCTGGGATCGTGCTTCTGCGGATTCGCCTGGAGCAGCGGCACCATGGTGGCGTCCCGGATCATTCAAGCCGTCGGCGGCGGGTTGATGATGACGATCGGCCAGTCGATGATTCAGTATGTCGTACCGCGGGAAAAAATCGGTCCAGCCATGGGCGTGTTCGGCATCTCCGTTTTTGTCGCCCCGGCGATCGGCCCTGTCCTAAGCGGCTATTTCGTACAGTATCTGGATTGGCGGTTGATTTTCACGGTGAATATTCCGTTTGGGCTGCTGGCGATGCTGCTGGTTTGGCGCTTTTTGCAGGAGAGCGAGCCGAAAAAGAACCATCCGTTTGATCTGCCCGGCTTTCTCTTTTCCGCAGTCATGCTGGTAGCCCTGCTGCTGGCTTGCACCAAAGGAGAAGAATGGGGCTGGGATTCGTTCTGCATCGTCTCGCTGTTTTTGACGGCGCTTGCGGCCTTGGTCCTGTTTGTCGTGCGGGAGCTTTCCACAGAGCATCCGCTGGTCGACGTCCGTTTATTTCTCATTCGCGACTTTTCTTTGGGCCTGCTGGTCAACAGCCTGCTGATGGCAGGGAACTTTGGCTTGATCTACCTGCTGCCGATCTACTCAGAGAACATGCTGGGCCACTCCGCGATGGATACAGGTCTTTTGCTTCTCCCGCAGGCGATTGCTTCCGGAGTGATCACGCCTTTGTGCGGCTTCCTCGCGTTCAAAACCGGACTGAAGCCGTTCGTATTCACAGGGATTCTCCTCTGCGCCATCTCCGGTCTGTGGATTGCCGCTGTCGATCTTGATACCGGCTATACACATTTGCAGTGGCTGCTCGCATTGCGGGGGATCGGCCTGGGGCTTTGCCTGATGACGTCAATGCAAATACCGCTGATATGCATTCCCGATCAGAATCGGGTTCCCGCCGCCTCGGTCATAACCAATGTCTGCCGGCAGGTGGCTACCTCGGTGGGAATCGCAGCCCTGATCAGCCTGTTTGCCCATCGCAGCGTCCAGCATGCGGCCCATTTGGCGGAGAGTGTCACAGCCACAGGGCCGATCCATACGGAAGTCATCCATCAATGGGAGCAGCTGTTTGTGAGCCAGGGCTTGTCGGCACAGGATGCCGCTATTTTGGCTGTACAAATGGTCGGTCAGCTGGTGAAAAAATACGCCTCTATACACGCCCTGCAGGACAGCTTGTTGGCGGTAGCGGTCGTCCTGTTTGCGGCTCTCGGGGTTACCCTGTTGGTGAAAGAGAGAAAACTGGCGCCCGGCTCCCGATATGAACAGACGATGCCGGCAGAATAATTTGCGCGCTTACCGCCAATAATTGAAAAGCGAGATATGAAAAATGGAACAAAAGGAGCGGTTGGCTCTTCTTGTTCCATTTGATATTGTGAAAAAATAGGTAAAAGTTCGTGTCGTACAATGTTTGTTGTACGTCA
>NZ_JBJQOQ010000034.1:0-56000 GCF_046036945.1 Brevibacillus sp. B_LB10_24
AAGGGCAGAATATACATTTTGTATGTTAATTGGTCAGTCGTAGTTAAAAAAAGCCGGACACAAACTGCCGTGTTCGGGCAGCCTGTGTCCGGCTCTGAACAATGAGAACGCTTGCAAAACATTACTGCAACGTCAGGACGACGCGTCCGTTGATCTGACCTTTTTCCATCCGTTCAAACACTTCGTTGATCTTTTCGAGCGGCTGTGTCTCGATCATCGCCCTCACCTTTCCGCGGGCGGCAAAATCAAGCGCTTCCTGCATGTCTTTTCTCGTGCCGACAATCGATCCTCTCACTGTCACTCCGTTCAACACGGTGTCAAAAATCGGGATGGGCAATTCGGCGTTGGGCAGGCCGACGACCACGAGGGAACCTCCCCGCCTCACGGATTGGTACGCCTGCTCAAAAGCCTTTTTCGTTACCGCCACGCTGACAGCCGCATGCGCCCCGCCGACCTGCTCCTGGATGAACGCGGCTGGATCCTGGGCACTGCTGTTGACGGTCAGGTCGGCGCCGAGGTCCTTGGCCAGCGCCAATTTTTCGTCGTGGATATCGACAGCAATCACGTTGTAGCCCATCGCTTTGGCGTACTGCAGCGCCACGTGGCCCAAACCGCCGATCCCGTAGATGGCGACCCACTCCCCTGGCTTGACGTTGGCTACCTTCAATGCCTTGTACGTCGTCACCCCTGCACACAAGATCGGAGCTGCCTCGACGTCGCCGATTCCGTCAGGTATTTTGGCTACATACGCGGCTGGCGCCACGCAGTATTCCGCATAGCCGCCGTCCACCGAATAGCCGCCGTTGAGCTGCTGCTTGCACAAGGTTTCCCAGCCGCTTAAACAATGCTCGCACTCCCCGCAGGCGGAGTACAGCCAGGGAATCCCAACGCGGTCCCCGATCTTGAGCGAGGTGACTCCTTCGCCCAGTTTTTCCACCACGCCGACCCCTTCGTGACCGGGGATCAAAGGCAGCTTGGGCTTGACCGGCCAATCCCCGTGGGCGGCATGCAGGTCGGTATGACAGACGCCGCAGGTCTTGATCCTGACCAGCACCTGGCCGGGACCTGCCTCCGGTACGGGTACCTCCTTCACTTCCAGTTTTTGTTTAAACTGATTGACAACTGCTGCTCTCATCATACTTCCTCCTTCAAGAAAAATAAAAAACCGGTTGCCCATGTCTAAGCAAGCTTCATACCAAAAGAAAAAGACTGAATGTTTCAACAAAACCTCTGAGTTGCCGGCCGAGATTTCGGCCCGCGTGACAAATTTTCGGCCAGCGGGCCAATCTTTTGTCACCTGTAGGGGAACGCCCCCATTTTGTCGAAATACATGGGAGAGGGAAAGGAGGATGTGGCATGCAGATGTCCAAGTTTATGACGCCTGAAATCATCTTCGGGCAGCAGGCGATCTCCCAGACCGGCGAAAGTCTCGTCAGGTTGGGAGCGACGCGCGTCTTTCTGGTCAGCGACCCGGGAGTGGTCAACGCCGGGTGGGTAGAACAGGTCATCCATTACCTGAAAGCAAGCGGCCTGGATTACAGCCTGTGGACGGAAGTGACGCCCAATCCCAAGGATTACGAAGTCCACGCGGGTGTCGACGCATACCGCGCTTGCGGATGCAATGCCATCCTGGGGGTCGGCGGGGGCAGCGCGATCGACGCGGCCAAGGCGATCGCGCTGCTCGGGACAAACGGGGGGAGCATCCACCAGTATGAGGGCGTGGACAAAATCACCCGGCCCCTGCCTCCGATGGTGATGGTGCCGACAACGGCAGGAGCCGGTTCGGAAATATCGCAATTTTCCATCATCGGCGATACCGCACGGAAAGTGAAAATGACGATCATCTCCAAATCGCTCATCCCCGACATCGCGATTATCGACCCGCAGACGCTCACCACAAAAGACAAGCGGCTGACAGCCAACACGGGAATGGACGCGCTGACCCACGCCATCGAATCGTACATCTCCCTGGCTGCGACGCCGCTCACAGAGGTGTTGTCCCTGCAGGCGATGCGGCTCATCTCCCAGTATCTGCGGCCGTCCGCCGCCAGCCAGTACAATGCCGAGGCCAAACAGGCGATGGCGATGGCGAGCTTGCAGGCCGGCATCGCTTTTTCCAACGCCATCCTGGGCGCGGTCCACGCCATGTCCCACCAATTGGGCGGGCTGCTCGACCTGCCCCACGGAGAGGTAAACGCGATCCTGCTCCCCTACGTGCTGGAGTACAATTACATCGCCGCTCCCGAACGCTACAAGAATATCGCCGAAGCGCTCGGCGAGAACACCGCCGGTCTGAGCCTGCACGACTCGTCCCGCCTGGCGCTGAAGGCTGTGAAGGACTTGGCGCGAGATCTGGATATACCGGAGTCCCTGGCATCGCTCGGCCTGCTTCCGGAGCACATCGACCTGCTCAGCTCCCACGCCGTGCTCGACGTCTGCATGGCGACCAATCCGCGGGACATGACCGTCCAGGACGTGATCAGCATTTTCCGCAAAGCGCTCTAGGAGGATGCCGATGCTGCCGAAACAAGAAATCCTGCAAAAACTGACCGGGATTCACTCTTCGCGAAAGACGTATTACGCCGAGCTGGCATTTCTGATCGAGGAGATGAAAAAGAAGAACAAACAGCTTGAGGTCATCAATCAGCTGACCAAGATACAGATAAGCGCATCCTGGCAGGAGGTGAGCAGCTACATCGCGGCCCAGTTGTCGCTATTGATTCCATTCGACTCGTTTGCACTCACGCTGGTGAAAGGCTCTACGCTCTCCTCCTACATCTCGACCCTGGAGCAGCCGGAGTGGCGCTGCCAAACGCTGGTCAAGCCCGTCAAGCATCCCCCTGCCCTGGGGCTTGACCAGCTGGAGAACGTGATGCAGGCCGCCTTCCCCGCTCACCGCTTCACATCCGTCTCCCTGCGCAGCCACCTCAATCAGGTGTTGGGTTTTCTCACCCTGCTGCACCATGGCAAGCAGAAAGCAGATGCGGAGGAAGTCGCTTTGTTCAGGCTGATCGCCGAGCACGTCGGCGTAGCGATCGAGAATATCATTCTGTTCCAGGATGTGTGCGAAAAGGTAGGGCTCGAAGCCCAGCTTGTCCAGTCCGCCAAAATGGCCGCCATCGGAGAGATGGCAGCGGGAATCGCCCATGAATTGAACAGCCCGCTTACCGCCATTCTCGGCAACGCCCAGCTCCTGATGCGGGAAGCCGCTTCAGGGCCGCTTCACCCATTGATGAAGGACATCTACCAATGCGGGGTGCGCTGCAAAAAGATCATCCAGAACCTGCTGACCTTTTCGCGACAAGAGGAATACGCTTTTGAATGCCTGGCGTTGAACGACCTGATCGACGATGTCCTGGGACTGATCGGCTACCAGCTGGCGGTTTCCGGGATTGAGATCCAGCAAAAGCGGTCATCGTCCACTCTCTCGTTCCACGGCAGCCGCCACCAGATTGAACAGGTGCTGATCAACCTGCTGTTAAACGCGAGGGATGCGCTGAACGGGCGTGAGCATCCGCAGATCATCATCGAAACCTTTCTGCTTGAGGAAGAAGCTGCCTGGGTCGGACTGTCGATCCGCGATAACGGCGCCGGCATCCAACCGGAGCATCTTCCGCAGATCTTTCAACCCTTCTTTACGACCAAGGAGAGCGCCAAGGGAACGGGACTTGGCTTGTCTGTCAGTCTGGGGATCACCGAGTCGCACGGCGGCAGGCTGTTTGCCGAAAGTGAACGGAACCGCTACAGCAAGTTTACCCTGCTTTTGCCATTCAAAAAGCCAAAGGAGGATGCAGATGGCGAGGAAACACGTGCTGGTTGTGGATGACGAACAGGAAGTCACGTCTTTTTTCACCTATTTTCTCAAGCAGAAAAACTGCGATGTCACAGCCGCCAACTCGGGAAGGGAAGTAGACAGGCTGCTAGCCGAGAGGCACGCAGGCTTCGATGCCGCTCTGATCGATCTGAAGCTGCCCGACGCCAACGGACTCGACCTGTTGACCCGGATAAAATCGGCATATCCCTCCTGCGGCGTCCTGATCATGACCGGCTACAGCACGATCAAATCTGCCGTCACCGCGATCCAGAGAGGGGCCAGGGACTACCTGGAAAAGCCGTTTGACGACCTGGACAGCCTGGAGGGCGTGATCGACTCCGTCCTGGACGAACCTTTGAAGCTGGCGGATGAACTGTCCCGCGAGGCAGCCCACTACGGCATCGTGTACGCCCCCGGCGGACCGATGGAAAAGTTGATCAGCGTCGCCCGCAAGTTGGCCAAAAAGGCGATCAACGTGCTGATCGAAGGGGAGACAGGCACCGGCAAGGAGCTGTTGGCCCGCTACCTGCACGGATCCAGCCTGCGGGCCCAGTATCCGTTCGTCGCGCTCAACTGCGGGGCGGTCCCCGAGACCCTGCTGGAGAGTGAGCTGTTCGGATATGAACGGGGGGCTTTTACCGGGGCCCTCAAGCCGCGTAAAGGCTTCTTTGAATTGGCCAATAACGGCACCCTGTTCCTCGACGAGATCGGCGAAGCTCCCCCCTCCATTCAGGTAAAGCTGCTTCGGGCTTTGGAGACGGGCGAATACATGAAGGTGGGCGGCGAGCACGTAGCCAAGGCCAATATCCGCTTTCTCTCCGCCACCAACCGGGCGCTCGAACAAGAAGTCACCGCGAAGCGGTTTCGCCAGGATCTGCTCTACCGCCTCGAAGGGGTAAAACTGACGATTCCTCCGCTGCGGGAAAGAGCCGGCGACATTCCGTTGATCGCTCATTCATACCTGGAAAAGCGATTCGGCTCTTCGTGCCGGATCGATCCGGCGGCGCTGGCCCTGTTGCAGTCCTACGAATGGCCGGGAAACGTCAGGCAGCTGATCAACGTATTAAACCAGGCCATTGCCATCCACGAATGTGAAGTGCTCCGTCCAGAGCATCTTCCCCCGCAGATTGCCAGCCAGACCCCGGCAGCAGGCGGCAGCGCAGCCGAGGCCAAAGCCGAAGCTGCCGCCGTCTGCGATCGCATCGACCGGGAGTGTGAGCGGTTTGTCGAGGCGATTATCGGAAACATGGGCCCGGTGGAAGAATTTGATTTTGATTATGCGGTCAAACGAGTCAAATTGCTGGAGGCGGAAGTCGGGCGAAAGGCAATTGAACAGGGGTTGGCAAAGACGAAAGGTGACAGGCAGCTGCTGAGCGAAACATGGAACATCAGCAAGCGGACGATCCGCTACTTTCTCAATGAAAAGGCGTGAAGCGCTACTGCTGCATTCTGCCGGGGGATTTCTTATACTGGATCCCGTATCCCCTGATTTTGCGATAGAGCGTATTCCGGCCGATGTTCAGCAGGCTGGCGGCGCGGGCAATATTGCCGTTCGTCTCCTGCAATACCTCTTCGATCGTTTTTCGTTCGTTCTCGCGAAGGGAAAACGTTCCCTCTTCCTGCCGATCCCAGGGAGTGTCGACGACGATATGTTCCGCTTCGATCACTCCCCCCTCGGCGAGAAACGACGCTTGCAGCAGGACGGAGAGAAGCTCGCGGATATTTCCCGGCCATGGATGGCGCTCCAGCAGCTGGAGTACCGCGGGCGACAAGGTTTTGGGCTGTTCGGCATGTTTTTTCAGCAGGTGCTCCGCCAACTGCCGGATGTCCTTTCGTTGGCGCAGCGCAGGCAGACGTATGGTGATCCCTTTCAAGCGGTAAAACAGGTCGGCGCGAAAACGACCCGCCTGGACCTCCTCAAACAGATTCCGATGAGTAGCGGCGATGATGCGGACATCTACTCTTCTCGATTTGACGCTGCCGACGGGGGTGACGGTTTTTTCCTGCAGGACGCGCAGCAGTGCCGCCTGGGCCCGCACCGACATGTCTCCGATCTCATCGAGAAACAGCGTGCCGCCGTCCGCCGCCTGAAATTTGCCGATGCCGCCCTCCCTGTTGGCCCCGGTAAAAGCGCCTTTTTCGTAGCCAAACAGCTCGCTTTCGATCAGCGTATCGGGAATCGCGCTGCAGTTGACGGCAACAAATGGCCCGCGTTCGCTCTGTGTATGTATCGCCTGGGCAAACAGCTCCTTTCCCGTTCCGCTTTCCCCGGTCAAAAGGACCGGAAGCTGGCTGCAGGAGGCTTTTTTCGCCAATTCCTTTACCTGTACGATCGCCGGGCAAGAACCGAAGATATCGGAAAATGTATAGAGCGGCGGCTGCTGCCGACTGCTCGCGGAAGTCGCGGGACTTTCTTTAATCGCGACAGAGCGGTACAGCTTATGGGTGTCGTCTTTGAGCGTGATGATCTGGAAGTTGAGATCAGACGGCAGTTCTGCTCCCAGGCAATTGCCGAGCAGCCTCATCGCCGACGGGTTGGCCCCTGTTATCCGGCGGTCGCCGTCCAGCGTTAAAAGCGGCAAGGGGTGGCGCTCTCTGATCGTCTCCAACTGCTGCAGCGTGATCAAATGCTCTGCCCTCATCTCCTGGACCAGCATGCGGTTTTGGAAGACGTCCGCCGCCAGGGAAGCAGCACTTGCAAGCACCGGATGAAAGGTCTCCTTGAGGCCGCTGATATTGACGACCCCCAGCAGCTCGCCGGCGCGATCGAAGATGGGAGCGGAAGCGCAGGTGAGAAAGTGGTTTTCGCGGAAAAAATGTTGGCTTCCTTTGACCAGCGCAGGCCTCTTTTCTTCAATCGCCACCCCGATGGCATTCGTGCCTTTTTTGGTTTCATGCCAATTGGCTCCTACCTGAAGCTGCACGCGCGCCGCCCGTGAGGCAAAAGCCGCGTCGCCGCTGGCGTAGAGGATTGTTCCTTCCGGGTCCGTCAAAAATACGACACTGCCGGATTGGATAATCAGCGGGTACAGCTTTTCAAAGACAGCTTCCGCATGCGGAAACAAGAAATCGTACCGGCTTTGCAATTCCTTGATCGAGGTGCCGGTCAGCAGCTGGTCATCCGCTTTTTCACTCTGCTTCAAGCCGATGTCCCGACATCTCTTCCAGGATTGTTCGATGTAGTCGGTCGGCTCTGAAAGGGGATCCTGAAATGGCAAGAAAGCAGCCTCCTTTCCTCTTCCTCTCCACATATTACCATACAAGTGCGAATATTTTAAATGTTCCATTCCGGTTCACCCGACTGCTCCATTATGGAACAGCTGCGTAATAAAATCTCACATGCGGCCCAGGAATGACAGCATCGGCGGCATTGGCACCCTCCTTGCAATGACACATGTCTAAACACGATGAGGAGGTATGTCCATGATCTACGCACAACCGGGTCAGGCCGGGTCTAAAGTCACTTTTAAAAAGCGGTACGACAACTTTATTGGCGGAAAGTGGGTTCCGCCGGTAAAAGGCGAGTTCTTTGAGAACATTTCCCCGGTGAACGGGGCTGTTTTCTGCGAAATTCCCCGCTCCACGGCAGAAGATATCGAGGCCGCACTCGACGCCGCCCACGCGGCAAAAGACGCCTGGGGACGAACGTCCGCGGCGGAACGCTCCCGGATCCTGCTGCAAATCGCCGACCGCATGGAAGCCAACCTGGAGATGCTCGCCGTCGCCGAAACATGGGATAACGGAAAACCCATCCGCGAAGCCCTGGCCGCCGACCTCCCGCTGGCCATCGATCACTTCCGCTACTTTGCCGGGTGTATCCGGGCGCAGGAAGGAACGCTGTCGCAGATCGACAACGATACGGTGGCCTACCACTTCCACGAGCCGCTCGGCGTCGTCGGGCAAATCATCCCCTGGAACTTCCCGCTACTGATGGCGACCTGGAAGCTGGCTCCCGCTCTGGCGGCAGGAAACTGCGTCGTACTGAAACCGGCGGAACAAACCCCGGCCTCGGTGCTCGTCTTTGCCGAGCTGATCGCTGACCTGCTGCCCCCGGGTGTCCTCAACATCGTCAACGGGTTTGGCCTGGAAGCCGGCAAACCGCTCGCCTCCAGCAACCGCATTGCCAAGATCGCCTTTACGGGTGAGACGACGACAGGGCGTCTGATCATGCAGTACGCTTCCCAGAACATCATCCCGGTCACCCTCGAGCTGGGCGGAAAATCTCCCAACATATTCTTTGAGGACGTATTCGCCAAAGACGACGCCTTCCTCAACAAAGCGATTGAGGGCTTCGTCATGTTCGCCCTCAATCAAGGCGAAGTGTGCACATGTCCATCCCGGGCGCTGATCCAGGAGTCGATCTACGACCAGTTTATGGAAAAAGCCCTGGCCCGGGTAAAACAAATCAAGCAGGGAAATCCGCTGGATACCGAGACGATGATCGGTGCGCAAGTCTCCACCGAGCAAGTTGATAAAATCTTGTCCTACATCGAAATCGGCAAGCAGGAAGGCGCGAAAGTGCTGGCTGGCGGGGAACGGACTGTGCTTCCCGGAGAGTTGGAACAAGGCTTGTACATCCAGCCTACCGTCTTCGAAGGCAAGAACAACATGCGGATCTTCCAGGAAGAGATCTTCGGGCCGGTCGTCGCCGTTACGACCTTCTCCACTCAGGAAGAGGCGCTGGCGATCGCGAACGACACGCTCTACGGCCTTGGCGCGGGCGTATGGACCAGGGACGGCAGCACGGCGTTCCGGATGGGCAGAGCCATCCAAGCCGGCCGCGTCTGGACGAACTGCTACCACGCTTACCCTGCCCATGCCGCGTTCGGCGGGTACAAGGTCTCCGGGATCGGCAGAGAAACCCACAAGATGATGCTGGATCACTACCAGCAGACCAAAAACCTGCTCGTCAGCTACAGCCCGGACGCGTTGGGCTTCTTCTAGAGGATGTCATGGCCCAGGTAGAAAAGGTGTTGGCCACAGAAGCGGCCCTGCAGCTGATCGAACGCCTGAAAGAAAAACACGGCCCGCTGATGTTTCACCAATCCGGAGGCTGCTGTGACGGCAGCTCGCCGATGTGCTTTCCCTTGGGTGAATTTATGGTGGGCGACAGTGACGTCTGTCTGGGAGAAATCGGCGGCTGCCCGTTCTATATGAGCCGGGCCCAGTATGAGTACTGGAAGCATACGCAGCTCGTGATCGATGTGGTCGAAGGCCGCGGCGGAATGTTTTCCCTGGAAGGTCCGGAGGGACTGCGCTTTTTGACCCGTTCCCGGGTCTTTCAACCAGAAGAGTACGAACAGCTTCAGGAGGAGTGGAAAAACACGTAGAGTAGAGATTTAGGAAGAAAGCCGGATTTCTGCGCAGTGTGCAGGATCCGGCTTTTTTTGCCTTATTCCAGGGCAGCGCTGCTAGACGGAGTAACTGTAGGCTCGCTGCTTGACGATCGCCACACCCTCCGTTCCCCGTGCCATCACTTTGTCTAAAATGACTCTCTCAAAATGGGCAAAACCGTGATCTCTTGCGCGCGGCCTGGGGAGACTGATAGGAAGGTCCAGCGCAACCCTCCCTTTTTCCAGTACGATCACGCGATCTGCCAGTGTTACGGCTTCACTCACATCATGCGTCACCAAAATGGCGGAAAATTTCTGTTCCAGCCACAGCTCTTCTATCAACTGCTGCATTTCAATCCGGGTCAGCGCGTCCAGCGCACCCAATGGTTCATCAAGCAGGAGCAGTCTTGGCTCCCCTGCCAAAGCCCTGGCCAGCGCAACCCGCTGCCGCTGCCCTCCCGATAAAACACGGGGCCATTCGGCGGCCCGGTCGGCAAGACCGACAAGCTGCAAGACCTCCTCGGCACTTATCCGTGATTCTGACTTGATACCGATCTGCACATTGTCAATCACTCTCTGCCAGGGAAGCAGTCTGGCCTCCTGGAACATCATCCGGACATCAGCGTGAACACCGGTAACCGGTTGGTTATCCAGCAAAATCTTCCCTTCACTCGGCTGGTCCAGACCGGATATCAGCCGCAGCAAGGTGCTTTTGCCGCAGCCGCTTCGCCCGACAACGGCGACAAACTCTCCGGGGGGAATCATCAATTGAAGCCCCTGTAACACACGGGTGCTGCCAAACGCTTTGCCGACCCCCTGTACATCGAGGCAAATGCCCGAGCGGCCTCTTTTCATACCATCACCTCTCGCTTGTGGGATCAGTCATTGTAGCCGGGATGCCAGCGCAAGCATCTTCTTTCCAGCAGCCTGGCGATGACATCAGATAGTTTGCCCAGCAGCGCATACAGCAGGATGCTGAGCAGGACGACGTCCATCTGCATGAATTCACGGGCATTGGTCGCCATATAGCCAATCCCGGAGTCGGATGCAATCGTCTCCGCCACGATCAGGGAGATCCACATCACCCCGAGCGCATAGCGTACGCCAACCAGTATCGAGGGCAGGGCCCCCGGAAAAATCACCTTCCAAAACAGCTTTGCGCCGCGCAGGCCGTACACCCTCCCCATTTCGATCGGGCCGGGATCAACCGTGCGAATCCCGTGAAAGGTATTGACATAAACCGGAAACAGCACGCCTAAAGCGACGAGAAACAGCTTGCCCGTCTCGCCAATTCCGAACCAGAAGATCACGAGAGGGATTAGGGCCAGGTGAGGAATCGTTCTGATCATCTGCACAGGTGTATCCAGCAGCTTTTCTGCGATCGGAAACAAGCCGTTGCAAAGTCCCAGCAGAAAACCGATGCTCCCGCCGACGGCGAAACCGATCGCCGCCCGCCTGGCGCTAACGCCGATGTATTCCGCCAATTCTCCGCTTTCGATCAATTGAACAGACGCGGCCAGCACTTGAACGGGAGTCGGGAACAAGCCAAACAGCTGCCAGCACAGGATGAACAGAAGCGGAATACTCCACGGAATCAAGGTTTTTGCGGACAGTTTTTTAAACGAGGCTCTCAAAGCGATCACCTGTCTTTGCCTGCAAGTTGAATCAATTTGTCCAGGGATCGATCCAAGCGCTGCACAATCTCCTCGCTGATGACAACCCCTTGCGGATCGTCTCTTTGGATCTGCGAATCCACGGCATACACACCGCTCAAGACATGTTCGGCACCGAGCGCTGCCAGCACCGGCTTCAGCGCGTAATCAAGCATCAACAGATGGGACAGGGTTCCGCCAACGGCCAGGGGAAGAATCACTTTGTCGGCAAGCCCTTTTTGCGGCAGCAGGTCGAGATACGCCTTCAAAACGCCTGTATATGATGCTTTGTAAACAGGCGTAGCTACCACAACGGCATCGGCCTGCTCAATCAAGCGATTTGCCTGGACAATGGCGGTACTGTCAAATCGGGCGGACAGCAAATCTTCCGGAGGAAGATCGCGGACGTTGACGAAATCAACCTGCAGCCCGGCTTCGCTCAACACTTTCCCGGCGTAGTCCAACACGCCGTTGATACGCGACGAAGCGGAGATGCTTCCCGAGAGAATGACGATTCTAGGCATTGCCGACACCCCCTGCTGCGACAGATAGACTCGCCGGTTGTGCAGGAAAGCTGAAGTGGCCGATCACTTCGCCAGAGGGGGTGATAGGCGGCTTCGCCTGGTTTGCCAGGTGCAAACGGGGGAACAGCAGCTCGGCGACCCGATACGCTTCCTCCAAGTGCGGGTAGCCGGACAAGATAAAGCTCTCGATTCCCAGTTCCGCATACTCTTCTATCCGGGCGGCTACCGTCTCGGGATCACCTACCAGCGCGGTCCCGGCCCCTCCCCTGACCAGCCCGATCCCCGCCCAGAGGTTGGGCGATATTTCCAAATCGCTTCGATTGCCGCTGTGCAGCTGCAGCATCCGTTTTTGGCCTTCTGAATCGTAGTTGGCGAGCGATTTTTGTGCCGAGCGGATTGTCTCGTCATCGAGGTGCTTGATTAATTGGTCTGCCGCTTCCCACGCTTCCCGCTCGGTTTCCCTCACAATCACGTGCAGCCGGATGCCGAACCGAACGGCCCGCCCGCGTTCGAAAGCCAGCTTGCGCACTTTCTTTACCTTTTCCGCCACCAGTCCCGGCGGCTCCCCCCAGGTGAGATACACATCCACATGCTCGGCCGCCACCCTCATCGCGGCATCGGACGATCCGCCAAAGTAGAGCGGCGGGTAAGGTTTTTGGAGCGGAGCAAACAGCAGCTTCCCGTCTTTGACATGAAGGTGCTCGCCGCGGAAGTTGACCTGTTCTCCGGTTAGCAGGGAGCGCCAGACAGAGAGAAATTCGTCGGTCAATTCGTAGCGCTCATCATGGTTCAGGTGAAGGCCGTCTCCGGCGAGCTCTGCCGGATCTCCGCCTGTTACGACGTTGATAGACAATCGGCCGTTGGACAGGCGATCAAATGTCGCAGCCATGCGGGCTGCGGCAGTGGGAGACACAATCCCCGGCCGGACCGCCACAAGGAATTTCATCTTCTGCGTAACAGCCAGCAAGGATGAAGCTGTTACCCACGCATCTTCGCACGACCTCCCCGTCGGCAAGAGCGCTCCGCTGAACCCCAATTCATCTACCGCCTGCGCGATTTGACGCAGGTAAGCGTAATTGACGGCCCGCCCTCCGATTGATGTTCCCAAGTAACGCCCATCCCCGTGTGTAGGCAGAAACCAAAGCACTTCCATAACGCTTCCCCTTTCTTTTATTTCGCCGGATGAAAAACCGCATCCGCGACGGAAATTTTTTTCGGTATCAGTTTTAAGGCATAGAAGGTATCCGCTATTTCCTGCTGCCCTTTTACCAACGCGTCATCCAATTCTTCCAAACCGTAGGTTCTGCGCGCCGCCGCTTTCTCCAGTGCGGCAACGTCAATTTTCAGCAGGGGAGCGAGCAGTTTGGCGACTTCTTTGGGATTTTCATTGGCCCACCTGCTCGACTCCTCCACTTCCTCAAGCAGCACTTTGACAATGTCGCCATGCTCCCTGGCGAAGACATCTGATGCGAGGTAAAAATCGCGGTCGTCCGCAAGTCCTTGGCCGTCGGTCAGCACCCGCACCTGTCCGGTATTTTCAATGTCGGCGAAGTAGGGATCCCAGACCACCCAAGCGTCTACCTTGCCTTGTTCAAAGGCGATCCGGGCATCCGCCGGGGCCAAAAACGACAGGGTGACATCTTCGTACGTCAGATTGGCGCTCTCCAGTGCCTTCACGAGCAGGTAGTGCGAGCTGGACCCCTTCGCAAGTCCAATGGATTTGCCTTTTAGATCGGCGAGCGTGTGGATGGCGGAATCCTTTTTGACGAGGACCGCTGAGCCTTTGGCTTTGGAATGGCCAGCCCCTACGTAGACCAGCGGAGAACCTGCTGCCTGGGCAAATACCGGCGGAGAATCGCCAGTCCGGCCCACGTCGAGATTTCCCGAGCTCAATGCTTCAAGGAGCGGCGGACCCGCCGGAAATACATTCCAGGTGACGGTGTAACCCAACTCTTGCAATCTTTTTTCCAGATTCCCCCGCTCTTTTACGATGTTGAGCGGATCTCCCTTCTGATAGCCAATCCGCAGGACCTTATCGGCTTTCGTTTTGGCTTCGGCCTTCGCCTGGGCACTGCCGCTGCCTTCGGAACAGCCTGTGAGGAAGGCGGACAGCAGGATGAAGGCGGCGAGCAAAAGGAACGGCATCCCCGTCTCCTTCCACCGCTTGTTTGTTTTCCTGTTGCCTGACATTGCTCTCCTACTCCTTTCGCAATGGCTGGCAGACAAAAGGCTCCCGACACGCCTGCACCCGGGCAAGCGGCAAGGAGCCTTCAGTTGTCTGATCAGCTATTTTCAGTTTTCAACCTGTTTCCTGCCGTTTTGAATCCTGACCAAAACAGTCGAGTTTCAGCCGAAAAAAAACAGCAGGAACAGGTCGACTACGCTAAAGTCTATGCCCGTTTTTCCTGGGCGTTACAAGATTCGGCGCCCAATTTTTTCTGCAGCACATGTTCGAAAAACAGCGGCAGCTCATCGACCGGATAGCGAAACGCCGTTAAAATCATCTCAACGCCTGCCAACTGCAGCTCCCGGATTTTGTCTCTCACCTGCTGGTACGAACCGATCAAGCCGGTCCGAAAGCCCTCGTTGTTGGCGACAAAATCGCTGATGGAGGCGGCCCGCGACCACATGCCCGCAGCACCCCTGGCATAGTTTTTAAATTTGTTGATCGCCGTCACATCGGCATGATCCACGATGTAGCGGAATTCTTCTTGCGCTTCTTTTTCTGTCTCGCGGGCAATGACGAAGGCGTTGACAGCAAACCGGACCCGCCGATGATGCCTGGAAGCAATCTCGCTTACGCGCTCCATCTGCGGCCTCAGTTCTTCAATCGAAGCTCCGTTCATAAAGTACCAGTCCGAAAATTTCCCCGCCATTTCCTGTGCTTCCTCGGAATTTCCGCCCTGAAAAATAGCAGGGTACGGTTTCTGTACGGGAGTTGGCCGCATCTTTCCGCCACGTATCTGGTAGTGCTCGCCTTCAAAGGAAAATTCCTCTTTTTGCCAAAGCCCTTTCACCACCTGTAGATACTCCTCCGAACGACGATACCTTTCGGAATGGCTGATCCAGGGGATGCCAAACATCTCCTGTTCCTCTTGAAACCAGCCGCTGACCAAATTGACGTGCCAGCGGCCGGATGTGATCTGTTCCAAGGTCGCTCCCATTTTCGCCAATGTAACCGGAGGGACAAAAGCCGGCAGCACCGCCGAAATAAAGTGAACCTGCCTGGTATGTACCGCCAGGGCGCCTACAATCGTCAAGGAGTCCAGCTGTCCGCCCGCCGCATCGCTGCCGCCCAAGCCTCCCAGATAGCGGGTGGGGAAGAGAATCGCGTCGACTCCCAGCCGATCGGCCAGCTGTGCCAGGCGCAGGTTATAGGCAAAGCTGCCGTCTTTGGTCTGATCTGCCGTCGAACGCAAAAATCCCCCGGAAATATTGGAACCCCATATGGCTACTTTCACACTCATCGGCTTCTCTCCTCCATCACGAGTACAGCACTCCCGCCCTGTCATCCGAGAACAGGGGCAGTACCAAATTCCCTACCCGCTCCGCTTCTTCGAGATGCGGAAAACCTGACAGGATAAAGTGATTCACCCCGGCATCGACGTATTCCATCAATCCTTCTTTCACCTGCTCCGGCGTTCCGACCACTGCCGTGCCGGCCCCTTTTCGCACCCTGCCGATCCCGGCCCATTTGTGCTTGCCAAAGCGCATTGCACCCTCCAGCAATTGGGACATCCGCTGCTGCGCCACTGAATCTGCCCTTCGGTAATAGTCTTGCATCCGCTGTTCGACGACCGGATCGATCCGGCTGATCAGGCGATTGGCAGCAGCCCACGCCTCCTCCTCCCCTTCCCGCACAATCACGTGTATCCGTACGCCGAATTCCAGCTGTCTGCCGCAAGCAGCCGCTCTTCGCTTGACATCGTTGATTTGCCGCCGAACTTCTTCCACCGGTTCTCCCCATTGCAAATAGACGTCAGCATGTTTGGCAGCGACTTCTTTGGCGGCTTCAGAGGAACCGCCAAAATAGACGGGAAGCTGTCTTCGCTGATAATTGGAGGGGTAGAGGGAAGCATTTTTTACGGAAAAATACTCTCCCTCGAAGCTGACCGAAGACTCCTGCCACAGCTTTCTGACGATCGTTAAAAATTCGTCCGTGCGCTGATAACGCCGGTCGTGCTCCAGAAAGTCCCCATCCTGCCCTTGTTCTGAGGGAGAGCCGCCGGTCACCACGTTGACCCAGAGCCTTCCCCCGCTGAATTGATCCAGTGTTGCCGCCATCTTTGCCGCTACGGCGGGTGCTACAAACCCCGGGCGAAAAGCCACCAGCGGAGAAATCTTCGACGTGCGCTGGATGATCGCCGACGCAACCATCCACGAATCCAAAAAGGGGGCCCCTACGGGGATGAGAATGCCGGAAAAACCCGCTGCTTCGGCCGCCTGGGCAACCTTGCCGAGGTAGTCGAAAGTGGCCTCGCGCTCTGGCCGGGCAAGTCCGATGTACTCCCCGTCTCCATTGGTCGGAACAAACCAGGAAAAATGAATTGTCATACAGGATCACCTCGTGTCTGATTTTGCCAATTCCCAAACGGTCTGAATCAACTCCTGCCTGTCGTAGCCCGCATACTGGCTCGCGTACGTGCGCACCGGGTCGCCGGAGTAAAACCGCTCATACAGCTCATGGCGGGAAGCCAGGGGGCTGCCGATCAAATCCCAAGCCAGCTTAAACAGTTTCAGGCGGGTTTCCGCCTCTACCCCGGCGCCGCGGTAGTACTTGCTGATAAACGGTCCAATGGGTCCGTTCAATTCCGCAAGGGTAGAAGGAACCTGCAGAAATCCCCCCGCTCCGATCTGCTGGATGATTTCCAGCGCACGGGGATAATAGCGGGAGCCCAAATTCCGGGCGGTCGTCAAAGGTTCGACGGCGGGCAGCCACACTCCGTATTGATTTGGCTTTGCACGTTCGCGGGCGGCCAGCAGCAGGGCCCTGATCGTCTCTGCCTGGATGATCAGCTCCCCCAGTTTTTCCTGAACGTGCAAGTATTGCCGGGCGCCGATCGTACAGGCCAATTCGTGGCCGATGGCCGCGACGAATTCCAGTTTCTGGAGCAGCCGGACCACTGTCGGCTGCTGGCTCAAGGCGACGGCGACGGGATCTTGTCTCAGCCTCCAGATCGCCTCCGGATCGTCTTTGATAAAAACCCGCTCCCACGGGATCAAGGCATCGTCAAAGACGACAACCGCATCCATTTCGTCAAATCTTGAGCTGAGCGGGTGATCCTCTGCGTTCTCGGAAGCAAAAGACTCCCTGCAGACAATGTGCACCCCTTTTGTGGCGACAGGGACGGCGAACATCGTCGCATACCGGGCTTCTGACTGCGGGCGCCGATGAAACGGATAGACAAAAATTTCATCGTAATACGGAGCCCCGGTCGCAATCATCTTCGCCCCCCGCACGATGATCCCGTCCTCTGTCTCCCGCACAATGCGCAGATGGGTGTGGGGATCATCAAATTGGGAAGACAATTTCGACCGGTCTACCTGCGGATCGTGCAACGCGGTTGTGGAGAACAAATCCTGATCCCGGCTTAGCCGATAATACCGGTCGATTTTGTCGGCAAACTTGCCGTCGCTCCCCCCTAATACATGGCGGCTGGCGTACCATCCGGTCAAGAGTGACCTCGAATAGTCGGACAGCCGGCTCATCATGCCAAAGGTTTTTTCCGACCATATCCGGTATGCGGTCTCCTTTTGCAGCACCTCTTCTTTGCTGCCGGGAACCAGATAGGCAAGGTTGGCAGGCTTGCCCGTATCGGGGGGCGAAAAAGTCAGAGACGGCTGGGAGGCGGGATCGTCCTGCAAAGCCAGCAATGCACAAATCGTCTGAATCGTTCCGGCAAACGCCGGGTGGCTGGGCAGATCCTCAACGATCTTCCCCTGCAGCCAGACGCTTCGCCCGTCCCGAAGCCTAGAGAGATACCGCTGACTTGCTGTCATATTCCTTCGCCTCCTTCCCTGCGGCCAGGTTCCAGAAATCGCGCAAACGGGATTGAAGCCGCTCCTTGTCGCAGTTCTGATATTGGGCAGCGTACGTTCTGACCGGATCCCCCAGGTAGAACCGCTCGTAAAGCTCGTGCCGGGATCCCAGCGGGCTGCCGATCAAGTCCCAAGCCAGTTTGAACAAGGCAATCCGGCCTTCCGCGTCTATTTTTGCGCCGCGGTAGTATTTTTGCAGCAAGCCGCCCAGTTCCGCCTGCAGCCGCTCCCCGTTCGAAGGCACCTGCATAAAGCCTCCCGCTCCGATTTGCTGCAGAATTTCAATCGCCCGCGGATAATACCTGGGCCCCAGGTTTCTCGCTGTCTCGATCGGGGTCGGATCGGGGACGAATGTGCCGTACACATCCGCTTTGCCTCCCGCTTCCGATGCGATCAGCAGGGCTTTGACGGTTTCCAGCTGAATGACCAACTCTCCCAGTTTTTCCTGGACGTGCAGGTGATGATCGGCTCCGATCGCTTCCGCAACGGCAAAGGCGACCCCTGCCACAAATTCCAGCTTCGCCAGGAGGCGCACCACAGTCGTGTGGTAGGCCAGCCCATTGGCTGTTTCATCCATGCGCAGCTGCCACACCGCCTGCGGATTGTCGTGCAGGAAGACGCGTTCCCACGGAACCAGGGCATCGTCGAACAGCAGCACCGCATCCATTTCTTCATATCGGGAGCTGAGCGGATAGACTTCCCGGCGATCGGCAGCAAAGGATTCGCGACAGATGATGTGAAGGCCGGGCGTATTGGCGGGCACGATCATCATATGGGCATGTGCCAGATCCCCATCGGCGATCCGGTGGAACGGATAAACCAAAAAGTCGTGTGTGTACGGACCCGCCGTCGCAATCATTTTCGCCCCTCGCAGAACAACCCCATCTTCTGTTTTTCTCACGATCCGAAGAACGGCATCCGGGTCTTTCTGTTCCGAAGGCCCTTTTGAGCGGTCAATTTGCGGATCCAACAGCGCGGTCGTCACAAAGCGGTGCTGATCGCGGGCTTGTTCGTAGTAGCGAACGATTTTTTCGGCAAACTGCGGATCAAAAACCTGATATCTTTCCCGGGCGGCATACCAGCCTGTCACCAAAGAACGGGCATATTCGGAGAGCCGGCTCATCACACCGTGCGTCTTTTTGGTCCAGCAGGCAAAAGCGGCTGTCCGCCTTTGCAAATCCTCGAGGGAGGCAGGAACCAGAAAGGCGTTGTGAACGTACTCCCCTGTAACCGGGCTTCTAAATCCTACATGTTCGCGGAGCACATTGTCCTCCAGCGTTGCAAAGAGGGCTGTCAAGGTTTGCAGTGTCCCTTGAAAGGCAGGGTGCTGCGATACGTTCTCCACTTTTTCGCCATCCAGCCAAACTGTTCGCCCATCCTGTAAACTATCCCTGAATCGCTGCCCTAGCGCGGCCATTTCACATTCCCCCTTTTTCATGCAGTGAAAGCTTACCCCTGTCGAGACCGGTCAGTACTCGGGCTTGATAAAACCCTGGAACTCCTTGTCGATCAATTCCTCGAACTCTTTTGACTTGTACGCCTCTACCAAATCGCTTACAAATGGCTGATCCTTATCCGCAGTTTTCACGGTCAAGACGATGATGTAGTTTTTCGGGGTTTGTTCCAGTTTGATCGCCTCGCTCAACTTCCATCCCGACGCCAGCGCGAAGTTCCCGTTGACCAGGGAAAAGTCGACGTCATCCAGTGAGCGCGGCAGCTGGGCTGCCTCCAGCGGGAGTATCTCCAGCTTTTTCGGGTTTTCTGTAATGTCTTGTTCAGAAGCGTGGAGTACGTCAGCGTCCGCCTTCAGCTTGATCAGGCCGAATGTCTGCAGCATGCCCAGTGCCCTTGCTTGGTTGGTCGGGTCATTTGGCAGGGAGATGCGCATCCCTTCCGTCAGTTCATCCAAAGAGCGGTGTTTCTTGGAATAAAGCCCCATGGGAACCGTCGGAATGGGGATGACTCCGGTCAAATCGGCTTGATATTCTTTTGTAAAATTTTCTAAATACGTAGTGTTTTGAAACACATTGGCATCAATGGAGCCGCTGATCAGCGCCGTATTCGGTTGAATGTAGTCGTTAAACTCGACGATCGTCACCTTGTAGCCTTTTTTCTCCAGCAAGGGTTTGATGCCTTTTTTCAGCTGGTCGCTGTACGGGCCTGCTGTCGCGCCGATCTTGATTTCCTGTTTCTCAGGCCCGGAAGAGGTGACGCTGCCGCACCCTGACAGCAGGGCAGAAAGCATCATCATAGCGGCAAACGCGATGAACAGTGGACGCTTTTTCATGAAACTCCCCCTATCGCTTATCCAAAAGCCGGGCAAAGTGATTTCCCGTGAATTGAATGATTTGTACGAGCAGAATCAGCAGGACAACAGTTGCGATCATGACTTCCGTCTGGAAGCGATAATAGCCGAAGCGAATCGCCAAATCGCCGATCCCCCCGCCGCCCACGGTCCCCGCCATCGCCGAATAGGAGAGCAGGCTGATGGACGTGACCGTCAAAGCGGATACGATGCTGGCCCGCGCTTCATTGAGCAGGACTTTCCAGATCAGCCCCAGCGGGGAGGCGCCCATCGCAACGGCCGCCTCTATCACTCCCTTGGGAATCTCTCGCAGGGCTTGCTCGACCAGCCGCGAAAAAAACGGAATCGCGGCGATGGAGAGCGGGACCGACGCCGCTATTGGCCCAATCGTAGTGCCAATGATCACGCGGGTCAGCGGGATAATCGCTACCAGTAAGATGATAAACGGCAGGGAACGGACCGTATTTACCACGTAGTTGATCGTCTGATGCAGGTGTTTTCGCTCCAGGATTTGCCCCTTTCCGGTGAGAAACAGCAGCACCCCCAACGGCGTTCCAAACAGCAGCGCAGCCGCGGCAGAGATGCCAACCATCGTGAAGGTTTGCCAGATCGCCATCCCGAATTCCGGTACAAGCGCGAGCAGATTCTCAAACACTGGCGACCTCCCGGGCAAGCAGCCATTCGTTTTTGGGTTGAAACAGCAGTCTGCCGAGATTGGAGGCAGGTGCTCCCTTGGCATGGGTGAGCGACAATTCCTCGACGAGACGCCCATTTTCCAGCACGGCCACCTTATTGCAAATTTGTTTGACGACGTCCATCTCATGCGTGACCACTACGATCGTCACCTGGAGCGTCCGGTTGATCTCCTGCAGCAGAGAGAGGACAGACTGCGTCGTCTGGGGGTCGAGGGCGGAGGTAGGTTCATCGCAAAGCAGGATTCGCGGCCGGTTCGCCAAGGCCCGCGCGATTGCGACCCGCTGTTTTTGCCCTCCGCTCAGCTTGGACGGATAGCTGGACGATTTATCTTGAAGCCCAACCAACTCCAGCAGCTCTTTCACCCGCTTTTGCCGGTCTTTTTTTTCAATCCCCGATATTTCCAAAGCAAATTCCACATTCTCGGCAACCGTTCGATTGCTGAACAGGCAAAATTGTTGAAAGATCATGCCGATGGAGTGCCTCGCTGCTCGCAGCGCCTTTGGCGAAAGGATGGTCAGATCTCTCCCTGCCACGATCACCTTTCCGTTCGTAGGCTGTTCCAACAGATTGATGATTCGCAGCAAAGTAGACTTTCCGGCACCGCTGTAGCCAATAATCCCGAAAATATCTCCTTCCTCTATCTCCAGGCTGATTGGCGCCAAAGCTTGAAACGCACCGTGTTCAGGGCTTTGATACGTCTTCTCGACATTCTCCAAGCGAATCATGGAAACGGATCTCCTTTCTGTTTTTTTCACTCATTTCCACACGTGCGACGAAAAAGAAAAAGGCATCCTTCAAGCTGCATCGCTGCAGAAGAGGAAGCCTCCGGTCGTCCGGTTGGACATTCACTTTTTCTCTTGAGTCAAGCGGAACGAATGGGAATGATGGTTATGATTGAGTTTAATCCGATTATTCTGACCTGTCAAGTAAGAATTAAAATTTTGGGGATGACATTAGCTCGCTGCCCTTCGTCGGTCACGTGAATGGATCCGATAGCGATGTCTGTCTCGGTGAAATCGAAGCTGAGTAAGCCGCGTTTGATCCGTTTTCCGGAGAACCGATGTGTGGTTCCTTTTTCATAAGGGGCCAGGGGATCGAGATCCACGGTGTATACTTGCCGGATATAAAAATTGGTGGTGTTAGATACATGCTTGGCGTTTTGACACATCTGTTTACAATAGGGGAATAAGCGATGCCCTTTCATAATGCAGATATGAAACGTTTTGTTATCCCTCAAAACAAACATGGGTTCCCTTTTATTCCACCAGATTAGAATGGTCGTCTAACAAAAAGAGGCGGAATCCCGCCTCTTGGTGGCTCCTAATCGAACAAATCTCCCAACCTGTCCAACACGCTCTTCTTCTTCTTGTGTTTGTAGTACGGCGAATCATGCTTGGAATCGTAGTGGCGGTCACCGCGGTACGGATCGGCGGAATGGCGGCTGCGTTCCTGGTACCATTCGCTATATTCCCGGCGTTCCTGGCGAACGTCCGACATCAGCTTTTCCAGCTCCCCGCGATCCAGCCATACTCCCTTGCAGTCAGGACATACATCGATCAGCACGCCCTCCTTTTCCACTTCCCGCATGCGAACATCGTTGCAAACCGGACACTTCATCAGAAGCCCTCCTGTCGTCTCAAATAAGAATCGATTTATATGTACTACGAAAGAGGACTGCATTCGTTTCAAAGATTTCATTTACAAATATCGGAATTTTGGCGGCTAACATCATCCCTGACTGTACGGCTGCTTACCTGAAAGGAACCTCTTGACTTCAAAGAAACGTGCGATTAATATGAAAATACAAGCACGAAATATTCCTTTAAAGGGGAGTAGCTGTACAGCAAAGTCGTCATTCCGGGATTCTATCCTCGGCTTTGTTGGCAACGACACAAGTTGTTAGCGAGACCTTTACCGCAGGGGTAAAGGTTTTCTTGTTTACAAGACCTTTACCCGATTGAGGTAAAGGTCATTTTGATGTTTAGGGGGGTTGTCACGGCAGTATCGGGGAATTCATACGAGTTTTCTACTACAAGTAAAGGGAGTGTTTATTGATGGATTTCTTCTCACCGGATTTTTGGTCTGCACTGCTTGCAATCGTCGTGATCGACCTCGTTTTGGCGGGCGATAATGCCATCGTCATTGGACTGGCCGCCCGCAATTTGCCAAAAGCACAGCAAAAAAAGGTGATTGTCTGGGGAACCGTTGGCGCGATTGCCATTCGTTCACTGTTGACCTTGGCCGTCGTCTGGCTGTTGATGATCCCCGGGCTGCTGCTGCTCGGAGGACTGCTGCTCATCTGGATCGCATACAAGCTGTTGGTCGAGAAAAAAGAGCATGGAAATGTCGCGGCAGGGGCAAGCTTGTGGGCAGCGATCCAGACGATCATGATCGCGGATACGGTGATGGGCTTGGACAATGTGCTGGCGATCGCCGGGGCGGCCCACGGGGAGTTTTTGCTGGTACTCTTGGGACTGCTCGTCAGCGTGCCAATCGTCATCTGGGGCAGCACAGTCATATTGAAATGGGTCGAGCGTTATCCCTCGATTATGTATATCGGGGCGGGAGTATTGGCCTGGACCTCCTCGAAGATGATTGTCGATGAACCGTTTTTAAAAGGCTTCTTCGCGGAAAATCCGCTGCTCAAATGGGGTTTAAGTCTTGCCGTAATTGCCGGTGTCCTCCTCTGCGGCAGATTGAAAAATCGGCGGAATGAGGAACTGGAAAAATCGCTCTGAGATCTGCGGCTCACAGGTGGATCTGCCGAAGTCTTCACGGCAAGCTTCGGCAGATTCCCGATTTTTGCAGTTGAGCATGATTTGAATCAGCAAAGAAGCATGTTCGACATGCAGTACCCCGACCAACTTCCTCGTCTACGAAAAGTCAGATTGAACGGAAACAGCCCTCCTCCCGAATAAAAAGTGCAGCGCTCTGCTGATCAAAGGAGGAATAACCGACACGTGGCCCTCTCCCTCGAATTCGTGGAATGCAAGCCTCAACCCATTCGTTTGATAAGCATGCAGCAATTCATATACCCGCTTCGCGTCCTCAACCATACCCGGCTTCTCCTCCGAGCCGACTCCGATGAGCACGTCAGCCTGGATCTTCCCACTCAGCAAACGGGCTTCAAACTCCTGCCAGCGCCGCAGCAAGCTGTGATTTTTCCACCAGACAGAAGGGCTTCCGGCGATATACGAGCGAAAGGAACCAGGGCTGGCAAACAGGACATTCAAAACGAACAATCCCCCGAGCGAGTGGCCAAACAGCGCCTGGCGGGCGCGGTCGATCGGATACTGCCCTTCAATAGCCGGCTTTAGCTCTTCTTCCATAAAAGCGAGAAAAGCTTCCGCTCCTCCTGTCTTTGGCCATGCGGAGCCGTCCGACCGCCGCGGCAGTTCCGACACATCCGCCTGTTCGGTATAATCGTAAAACCGCTGAACGGTCACAATCGGTTCCGCGGAATCGTAACCGTCGCCACGATCACAGCCTGTTCGATGCCATGCGGCCCGCGGGCCTGCAGCCGCATCGCTTCGGTCAGCGAGCCGAAGGACGCATTGCCGTCGAGGACATAGAGAATCGGATACCCTTCAGGCGGTGCCGGCGTATCGGGAACAGAGACGAAAATCCGGTATTCGCGACCGGTGTTTTTTGCCCGCATGGCAAACTGCCTTGTGCCGGGAATGGCGTATTTCGCTGTTGCGGGCCAAACCGGCGCGACAGCGGAAGCAGGTTCGCGCTCCGGCGGGAACAACCACTGCAAGGCGGCTGGAAATTGCTTGATCATATAATAGGCATCGTGCGTTCCTCCCTCCTCCAACACAAAGCGAAGCTGCTCGCCCGGAAATCCTTGCTCGAGCCACAATGACCGAACTTGCTTGTTGTAATGAACCATTTCCTTTTGCATATTTTGCTTATGGATGCCTTCACAGCTTCCGACAGACATGAACACCCGCAGGTGTTTTGCAGGCGGCCCTTGTTCCATTATGTACTCCATGACTCCCTCATTCCAGAGTGAAGCGGACAAGAGACCGATCCGACCAAACGTGTCGGGACGCCAGTAACCGGCGAACAGGGAGATCAAGCCCCCCAGCGACCCGCCGATCATCGCCGTATGGCTGGCATCCCGTTTTGTTCGAAACCTCTCGTCAATGTACGGTTTCAGCACATCCGCCACCTCATCCACATAAGTGCGCCCTTTACCGCCAAAGGAGGAATTGCCTTCACGCAAGGCATCTGCCATCCAAGGCGTATACTCATCATTTCGCTGGTGCGGCTTGATTCCGATCAGAATGAGTTCAGCCAGCTTCCCCTGCGACACCAGATGCGCCAACAAATTGACACAATGGGTAAATAAATACCCGCCATCCTGCACGTAAGCGACCGGATAGCGATCTTCCGTTGCAGAATAAGAGGGCGGTACGTATACCACAACCTGCCTTCCATAGACCGTAAATCTCTGAATCGTATCCACTATGCTCACCGTCTCCCTTTCTGCCTGATCTGCTGGTTTTGCCTATCTGGATCTCATCAACAAATAGATAAAGTACGGCACTCCGATCATCGACACGACGATCCCGACTGCCAGCTCAGCCGGAGCAAAAACCGTTTTGCCGATCAAATCGCCAATCACGACCATCGCCGCCCCGGCCACACCGCTGACCGCAACGATATCGCGATGTCTTACCCCTACCAACCGTTTCGCAAGATGAGGCGCGATCAGCCCCACAAAGCCGATACTGCCGGACACGGCAACACTGGCGCTGATGATCCCGATGCTGCAGAGCAAGAGCACGTTCTTTTCCCGTTCGACTGCGACGCCCAAACTGATCGTCGTCGCTTCCGCAAGCTGAAACAAGTCCAAGATGTGCGCCCGAAGCCAAATGATCGGGACCAGGATGATCAGCCAGGGCAGCATCGCCGCGACAAACTTCCAGTTCGCGCTGTAAATGCTCCCGGCCAGCCACACTACCGCCATCTCAAAATCCCGCGGATTCATCTTGAGCGAGGCGTACATGGTAATGGCGCCAAAACCGGACGAGATGGCAATCCCGACCAGAATCAGCCGCTGGGAGTCAAGTCGGCCCTGATGGCGCGCGAACAGGTACACGAGCGCGGTGGCTCCGATCCCTCCGATCAGTCCGAACAGCGGCATCGCCATCGCGCCCAGCCAGCCAATCCGGGTTTGGCTGCCTTGAAACAACAGCATAAACAGAACGATGGCCATGCCGGCTCCCGCGTTAATGCCCAAAATCCCGGGATCAGCCAAACCGTTGCGGGTGACTCCTTGAATGACGGCCCCGGCCACGCCAAGCGCAACACCGACGAACCCGCCGAGCACGATGCGCGGCAGCCGAAATTGGAAGATGACCCAATCGTGGTCGGCCGTCGGCTGGATGGGCAGGAGCGTCCGAAGCACATCGAACACCGACATGTCAAATGAACCGTTCGTCAGTCCCAGATAGACGGAAAGGGCAATGAGCCCGCCCCCTGCGGCGAGAACCGCCCAGAGTCGCGATACCTGCGGAGAACTACGCATGCCTGCCGCCCCCCCTTGTTTTGATCAGATAGAGAAAGCAGGGAACGCCGAACAGAGCCGTCACGACACCGATCGGGGTCTCGAACGGATAGTTGAGAAAGCGGGCGATGATGTCGCACAGCGCCAAAAACAATCCGCCGAGCAAAGCCGCAACAGGGATGATCGCCCGGTAATCGACTCCGGCCAGAAACCTTGCAATATGCGGGATGATCAAACCGACAAAGGCAATTTTCCCGGCCAAAGCGACAGAGACGCCCGTCAAAATGACGACGGACAGCAGTGCCAGAGCCTTGACCCATTTTGTCCGTTGGCCGAGACTGGTCGATATCTCGTCTCCAAGAGACATCACGGTAACCGATTTGGACAAGCCGATAGCCAGCGCCAAACCGATGACGGCGAACGGGATGGACAGCTGGATCAAGCCGGGATCCAGCTGATGGAGGCGAGCGTTGTACGCGGGATAAATGGTCTACCAAGCCCTTCAGGAATGCGATTTTGCTGTAGCTTGTGCCACCTTGCGCCAGCGGGTCGACGATATTCACAAAGGCGTTATTGTTTTTCAGCGCATTGACGTTCTGGAAGATGGGGTTGCCCTGCAGAAGCTCCAGCGCGTCCGGCATCTCCTTGTTTTCGTCCGGAGAGAATTGAATGAACAAGTAATCCGGGTTCATCTCCGCGAACTTCTCCACCGAAATCTCTTCCTGCGCTTTGGCGGCTTTCACCTCGTCGGGCACTTGCAAACCCAGATCGCCGTACAGTACCGGATTGAAAAATACGCTTTCCGGATACAGGTACATCGCACCGCCGCGAATCCTCACGGCCACTACTTTTTTATCCTTCAGCTTGTCGCCCAGCTTCTCTTTCGCCGACTCCAATTGCTTTTTGTACTGTTCGATGACTTGTGCAGCCTGTTCCCGCTTTCCGCTGAGTTCGCCCAGCAAAAGCAGGTTCGCTTCCCAATTGGTCGAAATGTGCGAGTAGGGAATCGTTGGCGCTATGCGCTGCAGCTTTTCCGCCACTTCCGGTTTGAATTTCGAAGTGCCGAGAATCACATCCGGATGCAGAGACAAAATCGTTTCAAAATTCGGCTCTGTTTTCTCGCCGATCGATACCGCTTCTCCCGTAATCGACTCGAACAACGACGGAAAGACGCCGGAAAACGTAATCGCCCCGACCGGTTTTACTCCCAGCACGACGGCATCTTCCATCGCTTCGACAGCACCTGTGATGACGATGCGCTCCGCGCTGCTCGGCACTTCATATTCCTTGTCCAAATACTTGACAATCTTCGTTTTCGGAGCCGGCTCCCGTGCAGATGGATTGGCTTCGCTGACGGCGGCGGAACCGACACTCTTATCGCTGCTGCCGCAGCCAGCCAGCATCAACATGAGTATCAGCATCCACGATACGATCGCTGTCTGTTTCATTTTTGCAATCTCCTCTCCCTCTCTAAAACCTTTAATGATAATGATTATCATTATTGATTATAAATAAGGAGCCTATCATTTTTCCATGGACAAATTCCAGAATCATCATAGACGATCTCCGGAAAAAAGCCGCAGCGATTCGTCCAGCATTCGGTCCAATGCCGCCGGCGAATACTCGCGCCACGGCTCCGAACCGATCTGGCGCAGCCTGTTCTCCCGTACTACCCGCAATGACAGCCAGTCAGAAGATTGGCGAAGCCGTTTCCACCCTTCCAGCGTCTTCGCTTCCTTGCAGACAAGCAGCAAGATATGATCAGCACTGCTTGCATCCAGCTGCTCCAGTGCAAGCGGAAGGTTGAACGGGGCTGCTTTCTGTGGATAGGACGACCTTAGGCCCAGCGACCGGTAAAGCACCTCCTGTATGCCAAGGTTGCAGTGGGCAAAAAACTGTCCATGGTACAGGCGCAACGTCAACACTGTCGTCCGGCTGAACAGAGGCTGAAAGTTCGCTCGTGCTGCCGCCGCCTTGCACTCAAATGCGGAAATCCAGCGTTCCGCTTCCGCTTCTTCGCCCAGGAACGCGGCAACCTCTCGTAACTGCCGCTTCCATCCCAAATGGTCTCCCGGCATCTCGTACAATTTTCCGATCGCCCCAAGCTGCTCCTTCTCCCACGCCTCCAATCCTGCTGGACAAAGGATCAGCTCAGGGCGGGCTTCGGACAGCTTGTCCAGATTTTCCGCTTTGTGGTAATTTTGGCGGTAAGCGTTGAGCTGCACGGGAATTTCTGTGCCGAGTTGATCGTAATAGTAACCCGACCATTTCGGGTGAAGCGGCGCCGCATAAGGGATGACATGAAGCGGCAGCAAATACCCGATCAGCGCTGCCGAACCGTAGACAGCAACCTTGTGCTGCCGCTTCTTCATGTATGCCGACGCGGCAATCCAAATTCCTTTTTAAACTTGCGGCTGAAGTAAAATTCGTCACGGTAGCCCACTTCGTGTGCAATATCCCGCATCAATCGATTCGAGCGAAGCATCAGCTTCTTCGCCTTGGTCAGTCTGATCTGCGTCAAAAGGTCAAGTGCGCTCACACCGTATGTTTTTTTGAACAAATCGGCAAAGTATTTGGGACTAATCCCGGTAATCGCAGCCAACCGCTCGACCGTCAGATGGTCGGCAAAGTGCTCCTCCAGGTAGTTTTTCGCTCGTTCAAGCCCATGGCGCGTATCTTTACCCGGCTTGTGACGGGCAGCAGCCGCTATCTCATGAAGAAATTCCAGACAGTGAAGCTGTCCGCGCCAGCGGATGAGCGGGTCGCCGCTTTGACTGTGCTGGTGCATCAAACGGCACAGTGCAGCCAGTCTGCCAGCGGGGGCGACCTGACATTCGCCATCAGGCGGCAGCAATTCGCCCGCTTGGACGGCTTGCAGCTTTGTCCGGCTCGAATCGGCTTCCTCAAACAGGCTCAAGCGGACAATCGCCAGGGAAATATCGTCGCTTCCTGCGGCGAAGACGCCGAACGTGCTGTGCGGCGGACAGATGTAAACCGTATCTGGATACATGCGGCAGACCTTTGATTCGCGCTGCAGCTTCCCATCGCCGCCCAGAAGAACAAGACAGACATAAGAATCGGTCAGCTGCTGCTCCAATCGAAAACCGCTGCTTCCGGCAACGATTTCGACATCCCAAAGCTTTGCCGTTAACCGGCTAAAATCGAACGGGGGCACTTCCTCTCCGGTCACCCGGCCGTTTGTGTCCAAGGTCATGGTTTTGTCACCTCGCAAATATTGATAATGATTTTCATTATTGACATCAATATAGCAGAGTTCTTTCTGTATGAGCGAAAAAAAGCTGTCCCGAAAGCAGTTATCGTTAAACACTACTTTCGGGACAGCCATTCTTTACCTGACCTCTGTCAATTCTTCGGTTTTCTGTACCCCGCCTTTTGCGCCTCCTCTTCTGTGCAAAAATACTCGACATTGGCTGTCGTTTGGTCGTATGACGGGCTTCCAGGCAGATGATAGATTTTCGAATTCTTGTTTCCTTTTATCTTCGGAACGAGGCAGCCGGCAGTCGGCTTTTCATCCGCTGTTTCCTCCGCATCATCGGATGCCGCCGCCTCATTGGCACTGGGCACACTCGTATCCTGAGCAATCCGCAGTTCGATCGATTCAAACGCGTCCTGGTCGTTCCACATGTTTTCAAACTGTTGGGAGAAGGCTTTCGCGACAGTCTCATCACGCAATACGACGAGCACTTCATCGTTCACCGTACTGGCCGCCTTCGAGTAGTTAAACGACCCGGTCGTGGCGATTTTCTGGTCGGCGACCACCATTTTGAGGTGCATCAAGCCGTTGTGGGTGTTGATCTTCGTCGGGATTCCGGCGCTGCCGAGGATTTTGAGCGCCGATGTTTGCGATTTCCCGCCCAGCTGCTGCTTGTCGGTGATGACCCGAACGTTCACACCCCGTTTTTTGGCGTCCCGGATCGCGGCGACGACGTCTGGGTGAGTCAGGCTGTAGATCGCGACATCCAACGATGCTTGCGCCGAGTTGATCACGTCAATCAGCAGCTTCTCCGGATGCTGCTTTGCCTGGGTAAACGCCCATTCGATTTTGTTATCGGCCGTTTTCGTTACGGAAGCTGGCTCCCCCAGCGCCGAACAACCAAACATGAGGACTGTACACAGCAATACGATCGACCATAAAAACTTTTTCATTGTTGTCTTCCCTTTCGTTGTATCCATACTTTCCTATTTTACCTCATGGCAACAAAAAGGAAAATCCTCCGGCGTATGCAGCGGATATTTCGCTGGCTGAACGAACTGATCTGGGTGGTTGATTCCTATACCAACACCATCCGCCAACTCCAGAATAAAACGTTTCTTACGAGCGATACGCCTGCTCAAGGATAAACAGGTAATCATCCGCCGTAACCGTCCGCACGTTGCTTGGCGTTGAACCGTTGCGCAGGGAGAGTTCCACGATTTTCGGAAAATCCTCTACGCGGATGCCCGGCAGATCCTTCAGCTTGGGGATGCCCAGGCTGTCCGTGAAGGCTTCGATGCCGTCAATCAGCTTTTCGACCGCGAGCTCGTCCCCGTCGGAATCCCCGGCAAAACCCATGTACCGCGCCAGCCTTGCGTGCATCGGCTTGTTTTCGGCGGCGTTGTACCGAAGGACATGCGGCAAGAACACCGAATTGGCGACCCCGTGCGGAGTATCGTACAGTCCGCCAAGCGCTTCCGCCAGACAGTGAACAGCCGCTACGTCGGCAGACCCAAAACAGAGACCGGCGAGCAGACTGCCCTCCAGCATGTCATAGCGGGCCGCTTCGTTCCGGCCATCGGCATATGCAGCCGGAAGCGCGGAAACGATCTTTTGCATTGCACGGGCGCCGAGAGCTTGCGAGATCGGATTGGTCACCCTGCAGGTATACCCCTCGATCGCGTGAACCAAGGCGTCGACACCGGTGGCAGCGGTGACGGAAGGCGGAACGCTGAACGTCAGGGCGGGATCGAGCACAGCCAGCGTTGGGCGCAGGGCAGCGTGCTTGAGCGTCATTTTCCGGTGGCTGGACGACTCGGTGATGACGGCAGAGCGAGTCACTTCCGAGCCAGTCCCGGCCGTAGTGGGAATGCAAATGATCGGAGCGATGTTGTCATAGGGAAGCCTGCCGTCCGCGTAATCGGCCGGGGTCCCGCCATTTGGCCCGCACAGCGCGATCGTTTTCCCTGTGTCCATCGCGCTGCCCCCGCCGATGGACACCACCATGTCAGCCGCTGCGTCACGAAACACTGCCGCCCCCGCCAAGCATTCCGTATCCCGCGGATTTTGGCTGAGCGACGCAAACAGTGATACGCTGAACCCCGCCTCCTCCAAGGCAGTCTGGATCGGAGCGACCAATCCCGCTCGGATAACACCGGGGTCGCTGACCAGCAGGACAGATGAGCCCGTCTGCAAGGAGCGCAGCAGCTGCGGCAGTTGGAGAGCTTTGCCCATTCCCATCTCAATGCGTGTGGAACAATCGTAGCTAAATGAATTCATCTGATTTCCTCCCGACTTTTACTGGCTTGTGTAGTTTCATCATACAAGCTGGGATCGGGGTATACCACAAAAACAGCGCAAATTTTTTGCAATTTCACTCATGAAGATCACGGTTTCATGCATCCCGGCTTTTCGAAACATGGATAAAATTCCCGTAAGAACCCGCGAACCCCTTGCAAACGATAGCCGAGAGCCGCTTCAACAGCCAGGCGGCCCCTGTGGTTTGCGCAACAATTTGGATATCGGGAGGATGCTTGGCCGCTTCCACATGTCGAAAACGGCTTACGGAACGAGACTGCTGCGCATCAACAAAGAAAAGGGCTGGTTGGTGCCTCCCCCGCTTCATATGCCAACGCCGGAACACTTTCCCAGCTGCCGCCAAAGAGGTGGGGATTGCCCGTTTACCGTTCCGCCAAGACGTATTCGATAAATTTCCGATGCGCCGGGGACAGCCATTTATTTTTATGGTAGACCATCTGGGCCAAAAACAGCGGTTCTTTGTCCCGGCAGCCTAATTTTTTTACCTTTTGCTCCCTGAGCAATGCCTCCGCGCGAACTGCGGGCACCAAACTGATCCCCAATCCGTTGGCCACGCACTGTTTGATCGCTTCCATGCTGGAAAACTCCAAATGGTTCGAGGCATCAATCCCTTTATCCAGCAAAAACCGCTCAAAATAACGGCGCAGCGAGCAGTCCTTGCCGCTGAAAATGATACACTCCCCGTCTGCTTCTTCTATGTTTGCAATGTCCAGGTTTACTCCGCCGATAAAGACGAGCGGTTCCTCCGAAAAGACCTCCGCAATCAAATTGGGGTCATTCACTTTCGGTTCCAGCACGATCGCAATATCCAATTCCCCCGAATGGAGCCGCCTTCGCAGATGGACGCAATCGTCTTCGATACAGGAAATATTTACCTCAGGATAATTTTGTTTATACGACGACAGAACAGAGCCCAACCTGCAGATCATCATGGTTTCAGAAGCACCGATGCGAATATCGCCGGTCACCATCTCGCCGACTGCCGACAAATTTTTGATTTTTGAATACGTGGTCAACAGATCTTCTACATAGGGGTACAATTCCTGGCCAATTGCAGTCAGTTGAATTTTCTTTCCCAGCCGGTCAAACAAGGGAACACCCAGTTCCGCTTCAAGCTGATGGATATGGGAAGTAATGGTGGCCTGGGAGTACTGAAGGGCTTGGGCAGCCTTCGTAAAGCTGTTTACATCGACAACGGTTTTAAAGGTTTGAAATTGGCGAATGTCGATTGGGACTCCCTCCCCTTCACTTGGTTATGATTAGATTTTCCAAAGTACATGATCAGAACTTTCAATTTTACTAATACGTACATTCTATCATATGATCTCTGTAGTACCGGTACTGCAAAAAATGCAAAAGACTGGGAGTTGACGAAATGAAAAAAGTTTGCTTGCTGCTGCCAAATGGCTTTGAGGCCGTCGAGGCGAGTGTATTTACAGATGTGATCGGTTGGAACAAAGCTGAGGGCGACGGCTCAACCGAACTGGTCACGGTAGGGACCCGGAGAGAGCTGACCTGTACGTTTTATTTTACCGTGATTCCTGAAAAAGTGCTTGACGAAGTGGACGCAGATGAATTTGACGCCTTGGCCTTGCCGGGTGGGTTCGAAACCGCAGGCTTTTACGACGATGCGTTCAGAGAAGATGTCCTCGAATTTATCCGCGCCTTCAATCGCCAGGGAAAAGTCATCGCCTCCATCTGCGTCGGTGCGCTGGCGCTTGGAAAAAGCGGCATTCTGAACGGGAGAAACGCTACCACATACAACCTGAACGGCCAACTCAGACAGAGACAGCTGGCTGAAATGGGCGCAAATGTCATTGCCGATCAACCGATCGTTGTAGACAAAAATATCATTACTTCTTACAACCCCTCTACTGCCTTCGATGTGGCTTTTGCGCTTCTGGAGTCGCTTACTTCCCGTGAAAATACAGAGCATGTAAAACGGCTCATGGGGTTCATCCGCTAACACCCTTGAGCCTTCCAAGCCGGGTGATCTCTGCTGCGTCAGCACAGCAATCGGAAAATGTATTTTATGTTCGGGGCATCCCGGCAGCCGTAGACAGCTAAGAGATGCCCCTGCTCCTTTTAAAGAAGCCTATTTTTTGTATAACAATGCTTCACCTGCAATCCCGGGAAGAGTCATTTCATAGGGATCTAAAATGAAGTCCAGCTCTTCCTCGGTCAAGACACCGTTTTAAGCATAATTCCCGTACGGATTGACCACTAAGAATTGCTTCCCTCGCTATTCGCGCATCAGCTTTATAACCTAGATGCGGATTCACTGCCGTAATAATGCCTACACTTCTTTCCACATCATTGGCAAGCTTGTCTTCATTTGCTTCAATACCGCTCAAACAGTATTCGGTGAAGACATTAGCAACAGCAGTTGTTGCAATCCCATTGCCAATGAGATTTGTGATCATTGGTTTTGGACAGGAAACTACCTGGCCTTACCCGTGTAAAGGATTTTTTTGTGCAGCGGACCGTTTTATACTGAAAATTGTGATATTTACGAATAATTAGAAATAATTAATGCAGCTCTAATAAATTTTGGTATAATATATAAAGTCGGCTATTGCATGAAATATCGCCTTTTTTGGGGGGGGAGTTATGGCCAATCCACATATAGCTATTCACTCAATCAACCATATTCAAAAAAAGATGGAGATGCTTGAGGACATGTGGAATCGCTTTGTTTTTGAAAAGCACGATCCGCAACAAATGAGGTTGCATGTATACCGATCGTGGAAGCGCTGTCAAGAGATAGGCGTCAATCCTCACCAAAAGCAAGCACCCATCGTAATAACTGACGATCAATTGGTAGACTGGCACAAGCAGTCTCACCTTTACCACCTTTCGCGCTCCATCCTGCAAGATTTGGCCAGGCAAATCGAAGGCACCCTTTATCTCATCACCCTCTGCGACAGTAAAGGAAGGATTCTTCACCTGCATGGAGAACGCCGGATATTACAAAAAGCAGAACTCATGAACTTCGTGATCGGTGCTGACTGGAGCGAGATATCTGCCGGGACTAACGCGATTGGGACCGCCATCGCGGAAAAGCAACCGATCCAGATTTTTTCTTACGAGCATTTTTGTCAAGGAGCCCATCCCTGGATCTGTTCAGCCGCCCCGATACATGATCCGTTGTCCGGACAGTTGTTGGGAGTGATTGATTTAACCGGCCCCTCCGATCTTGCCCAACCCCATTCCCTGGGAACTGCAGTCATGACCGCCAAATCAATCGAGCAGCGATTTCAGGAAACCGCCCGGGAAACGCTTCATCATCTGCAAGCACGTTTCAATCAGGTAACGCATAACCGGTACCATGAGCCGATTGTGCTGCTGGACGAGGCGTTACAAGTGGTTGAGGCAACCCCCAAAGCCTTGTCCCTTTTGCAGTTGGAAAAGAGGCGAATGCTTTGGTCCCTTCCTGAAATGGAGCCTCTGAAAATTGCCTTGTCAAGCCTCGGCGATACGCAATCCGAAATGTATCTTCCTTCGCGGCAATTGAAAGTTTCGATTGGGAGTGTATTCAAAGAACGGAAAAGGGTCGGTTTCTTACTGCATTTCCATAAACCGTCTCCTGTATCGTCAACCTCACCGATACCAGCCGATCATTGGACTCACATCATTGGCGAATCAAAAGCATTGAAAAACATCTTGTCCAAGAGTCAAGTGGTAGCCGCAAGCAATGTCCCGATTTTACTCACGGGAGAAAGCGGTACCGGAAAAGAACGTTTCGCACGGGCAATCCACTGGGCAAGCCCACGCCATCGGAGGGAATTCCTCGCGATTAACTGCGGGGCCATTCCAAAAGAATTGATCGCAAGCGAAATATTCGGATACGAGGCCGGTACCTTTACGGGAGGAAATCCTAACGGAAAAAGAGGAAAATTCGAAGAAGCGGATGGCGGAACGTTATTTCTCGATGAAATCGCGGAAATGCCGTTAGATCTGCAAGTTTACCTGCTGCGTGTATTGCAGGAAAATGAGATCGTCCGCCTTGGTTCGTCCAAACCGATTCCTGTCGATGTACGCATCATTGCTGCTACGAATCAAAATCTGGAGCAACTCGTCCAGGCAGGAAAATTCCGCTCCGATCTTTATTTCCGGCTGAATGTGGTACAACTTGCGCTTCCGCCGCTGCGGGAACGAGGCGATGATGTCCTCCGGTTGTACAACCACTTTGTACAAAACTTTGCGGAAAAACACGGCAAGCGAGTGACAACCACAGAGGATGACGTGTTGGCTTTCCTGCGCGACTACCATTGGCCGGGAAACATCCGGGAACTGGAAAACGCGGTCGAGCACGCTGTCCTGTTTGCCGACCGGGAACGCATTCAATTGTCGGATTTACCCAGTTATTTGCTCCGGTCAAACGTGACCAACCGATCGATGACACCCTTGGAACAGGAAGAGAAACGGCTGCTCACGCAATTATTCCAGGAAACAAAGGGAAACCTGTCGGAAATGGCGCGGCGCTGCAACATCGCACGCTCAACACTGTACAGAAAACTAAAAAAGTACAACATTGGTGTAATGTAGGCACACAAAAAGCGATGATCTGAAACAGACCATCGCTTTTTGTCTGTTGGCGCTACCCCATGTTCGGTTGCGGCACCGGACGTCCGAGCCATTCTTCGTAAAACGCGTCAATGTCGGGCTCGAAGTCTTTGATGACCGGGTACCAGGGAGTGACGTTTTCCACCTCCAACTGCCCCCCGCAGGACGGGCAGTAATATTCCCGAATCACCTGCCATTCCGGATCAGGAGCCAACAGTTTGGGATAGAGTTCCTCCAGTTTCTCTGCCGTATCCCTGACGTAAATCAGGGCATGCAGTTTCCAGTTGTCCCGGTAGTCGCAGAATTCATGTCCGCAATCGCACTTTACGATGCGGTCGCCGTTTTCTTTCAGCACGATGTACAAGTGCAAGCCGGCCGGGAGGAGAATCCGCTCCTTCCACTGCACCCGCTCCTGTAATATACCGAGATAGGTGTCAAACCGATCGGGATCTTTAAAACTGGAGAGCATCTCTTTCAGTTTGTGAAAATCGATCGTGCCGTCAATCAGTTCTTCAACCGTCCGCTTGTCGTATTTGGCCATTGGTTCAACCTCCTTGCCTCTCGTCTCTTTATTGGATTTGCTTGTGGGCTCCAAATACCGGTATTCCCAATTCACTTTCCTTGATGATCCAATCTTTCGGCAGATCCCAGAAATTACAAAAATGTTTGGCGAATTTTTCACTCAAGGCAAAGCTGCTTGCATACATGTGACGAACTTGAATGGCCGCCTCTTTGTGCAAAATCTTCTCCCGTTCCTGCTTCATCCAGTCACGCGTGGGCTTGCCTCGGTGGATCCGCTCTTTTCTAATTTCGGCTCGGCGTTGTTCGGTCTTCGCTTCATCGATCACCCAACGGCCGTTTTGATCCTGCGCAATAACAGCACCGTACACTTTTTCCGCATAAGCTGGCAATAAATGGCCTTCGTTGAGGTCGGCTTCGACCGCTTTCGCCTTACGCTCGAGCGGATCGCCAAAACCAGGGCCACCCCGCAGGTAATTCAGATACAAGTCGTAATTCTCGAAAATCTCCTCGGTTGTGATCGCTTGCTTGTCACGCTTGATTTCTCTCGCTTTGATCAGTTTTTCATATCGCGGATTAGCGGGATCTTGATCTCCGCCCAACGGCAAAGGCAGTTTCTCTTCGATCAATTCTTTGAGATTGGTGCCATGTGCTTCAAAGCGATACCCCGATGCGGCCGGATAGCCCCCCATCAAGCCGCAATCGCTGCTCATGTAGCCATTGCCCATGAAGAACATCGTCCAGTCCTTGGCTCCCCACACCATCCGTAATGTTTCGTACCCGTTGCCTCCCCGGTATTTGCCGTATCCGCCCGTATTCGGCTTGATCGAACGTCCGAGGTATAAGAGCGGTTCGGCCAGCTCCCAAATTTCCATATCTCCCATATCCCCTTCGGGGTTCCACACCGCAGCAGCATGATCGATACCATCCTTGACAGCGCTTGCACCGACGCCTTCGGCTGCCGATTCAAAGCTGTTCACCGCATGGTTTTCATTGAACTGGTTGTACCCGCCACCCTGCAGCCAGTTGCTGGTGTTCGCGTTCCCTGCGTTCACTTCTTCCAGATAGCCACGGGCAAAATAAGTTCGACTCAATGACCGCCATAGCGGGCTCCAAGCGGATACGAGGAAGTGCCAGGCGTAACTGTGGGCGGTGCGGATATCGTCGGGGTTCAGCCAGGAACCGTAAGGCAATCCAAACCTACTCGCATAGTAGGCTCCGTCGTTGACCCGGTCGTTCGGGATCAAGGTCTGAGAGAGCATCACCCAGATTCCGCTGGTAATCGAGACAGTCGTCGCGTTATAGCTGTGCCAGCCCCAGCGGTTAGCCCCTTCAAAGTCGATTTCCAATTTTCCGTCCCCGTAAATCGTCATTTCGGACGGGGCGTGCATGATGGTGTTCACGCGTGCATACGGCGGCACATCCAGATTTTTATAGGGAACGTCAACGAACGAAACGCCGCGATAGGTACCGGGAATGGTCATCGACTTCAGCTGGTTGATAAACCCCCGGCGGCCATCCTCAATCACTTCCCGGATAAACTGTCGATATGTCTCAATGCCTTCCTCTTTGATGATCTGTAACACCAGGTCACGAATCATATGGCAACCGGCGACACGAGTCCGTTCATCCAACAGCCAGTATTTGGTGGTACGGACGGAACGCTGGCTCTCAATCAGCCAATCCTTTAGCAATTGGTCGTTTTTGCCGATTTTTCGGCAGGCCACTTGATATCCGTCATCGTATCGAGTCACTGGCCCGACCGTCATGCTGCCGGGAGCCGTCGCGCCCACATCGATCACATGGGTAACACCGCCCACCCAGCCTACCAGTTCATCTTCGTAGAAGATCGGTACGATCGTGTGTACGTCGCAAGGATGGACATTCCCAATCTGGCAGTCGTTGTTGCAAAAGATGTCTCCCGGTTCGATTCCCGGGTTTTCTTCGTAGTCGTTTTGGATCATGAACTTGATCGCAGCACCCATCGTTCCCACGTGAATGATTATGCCCGTGGAGGTTACGATGGAATCCGCTTCCGGCGTGTACAAGGTAAAACACAATTCCCCTTCTTGTTCGACGATTGGGGATGCGGCCACCCGCTTGGCCGTCTCACGGGCATGGACCACACCGCCGCGCAGCTTTGCAAAAATTTTCTCGTAGCGAATCGGCTCCGATTTCTTGAATGGCAATTCCTCTAATCCGGCGTAATGACCAGTCTCCCGGCTGAGCCGATCGATTTCCTCTCTCATTTGTTTCAGCGTTTTTCCTTGAAAGCCGATAGAACGGCGGTTTCTGTTTTGAATTTCTTTTTCCGTCTGTGCGTTTGCCATTTTCAATCCCTCCTCCCTTTTCTCAAAACCCGGCGAACTGTTTCCACTACCTGGGTTCCTTTAGATGGAAAATACGATGGCGATCCAGGTATGTCTCATAACCCGGCGGAATCACAAACGTGGTAGCGGACGATTCGACAATGGCAAACCCTTTAATACGGTTCCCCGCTTTCAATTTTTCCATTTCCCAGATGTCTGCCGTTGTCCACTTCCCTTTCCAATACACTGGACGGACGCCCAAATGCGCCTCCGCCGGAGGTTTTTCACCGCTCAGCGGCTCTTCCGGAATTTTCGGCTTGGGCACTTCAACGATTCCTCGAACAATCGCCCCGGTCACCGAATAGCCAAGCTCGGGAGAGCGAGCAGCTTTCGCATACACGCGGCCATACGTTTCTTCAAAGGCTTCAACTAGTTCCTTCCAATCCTGTACCGTGCGCAACGAGTGGATCGGGGATTCGATTTCCAGATCGTTTAATTGTCCCTGATACTGCATTCGGAAGTAGAATCGGAATTTGACTTGGGCGCGTGGAAAATTGTTCTTCTCGAACTCGTCGGCCACTTTCTCCATCAGTTCTTGCCATGATTGCTGCAGCTCGCTGATCGCGGACGATGTTTCCTGCTCTTGTTGGAATGCGCTTACATTGATGTCAAGCGTTTTGTCATAGCGGTATTCGAAATCGGCAGCCCCGCATCCGAAGGCGGAAAATCCTGCAGCCCAGGCCGGTACGAGAATATTTTCGAATCCGAGTCCTTTGGTGTAGCCGGCGGTATGAAGCGGCCCGCCCCCGCCGTATGAGAAACAAACGTACTGGGACGGCGAATAGCCCTTGCCGAGGATCATCGACTCCAGGTAATTTCGAAGCTGTGACTCCAAAAGATCGATCACCCCGTAGGCAGCGTCCTCCACCGTCAGCCCCAGCGGATCGGCAACTTGTTCCTTGATCGCCCGATAGGCTCTCTCCGGATACAGTTTTACCTCCCCTCCCAGGAAATTGTCAGGATTGATCAGTCCCAGCACAACGTGGCAGTCAGATACGGTTACGGTTTCAATGCCGCCCGCCGGATTGCATACCCCTACTCGGTATCCGGCGCTGTCAGGTCCCAGTGTGATCGACTTGAAGTTGGGGTCAATCCGGACAAAGCTGCCGGCTCCGGCCCCTACCGTATCCATCGCGACCAACGGCAGAGACAATACCAGGCGGGCCATGTCCGGACTGGTATTAATACTCAAATCCCCCTGCGTGATCAAAGCCATGTCAAAACTGGTACCCCCAATGTCCGAACAAGCGATATTCCGTATTCCCAGGTGCTCGCCCAAATATTTGGCCCCGACAACTCCGCCTATCGGACCCGACACCAGCGTCCGTGCCAATTCATTCGCCTGGAAGCTGATGGTGCCGCCATGGCTGGCCATAACCCGCAAGTCGAATTTGGCCCCTTTTTCCTTGATCCGCTTGTCAATCTTCGATAGTGTTTCTCGGGATGGGTCGGCCGCATATGCCTCGATAATGGTGGTATTGGTCCGGTGCGACTCTTTACGCAGTGGATAGTAGTCAACCGAAGCGAAAACCGGTACCTCCATACCTCTTTTTTTCATAATCTCCTTTGCCATGTCGCGAACTTTGCGCTCATGGGCAGGATACCTGTAGGAATGGAGGAAACTGATGACGATCGCCTCCACCTGCTGATCCAAGAGATCGACTACAGTTTGTTCCACTTCATGTTCATAAAGCGGAATCACCACATTTCCAAACAAATCGACCCGTTCTGTAACCCCTCGTGTCAAGTTTCTCGGCACCAGCGGAGGATCGTACCGGTGTGTATTCAGATGCAGACGGTCCGAATACGAGTACCCGAGATACGCCTGGATCGCTCTTCCCATGCGGTGAAAATCTTCCATACCCTTGTTGACAATCAGCCCGACTCGGCGACCTTTCCTGGAAACCAAGCGATTCAGCATCGCCGTTCCAGAATAAACACCCGCCACCAGATGGGGAAAAGCCTCTTCCACCGTGGTCTCCCAGTAGGAAAGGGCATCGTGCGCCGAGTTCAGGAGGCCGATTGATTCATCATCAGGTGTGGATTGTGCTTTGCCAACCACAAAATCCCCTTTGTCGTTGATGATGAAGGTGTCAGTCATGGTGCCTCCGGCGTCGATAGCCAGAATTTGCGCATTTACGCTTGCCATGTAGTGAATCATCTCCCTTCAATCGATATTTTTTCACAAGAGAAACGGCTCTTGCTGCATCTACATATAAGCACAAACGATGCCAGCAACTTACCGCCGACCTCGATTGCCTGAATGCATTGCTCAACGAGGATTTCAGCAAGGCCTCTTCCTCTTTTTTGGGAGAATGATTGTATCGATTCGCTACAATTGTAGCACTACACCGGTGAAAACGTTGACTTGGCCCAGGCAACATTCATGTAGCAAAATAAAAACTGCCGACAGGTACTTTGTCGACAGTTTGAAAGGGACGAAAACGCCCCTTTCTGATGGTATTAATCCCAAGCAAATCTTTGTTCTTTCCACGGACTTCCATACATATGATACCCATTCTTCTCCCAAAAGCCGGGCTTATCCTGCTCCAAAAACTCAATCCCCCGCACCCATTTTGCGCTCTTCCAGAAGTAGAGATGCGGGATGACGAAGCGCAGCGGATAGCCGTGGTCGGGTGTCAGCGGTTCGCCGTTATGCTTGAAGGCGAACAGGTTGCCGGGGGTGAGGAAGTCTGCAAGCGGCATGTTGGCCGTCCAGCCATGCTCGGCGTGGAGCAGGACGTACTTGGCTTCCGGCTTCACCTTAGCCAGCTTGGCGATCTCCTCAGCGGCGATCCCCTCCCACTCGTTATCCAGCTTGCTCCAGCCGGTCACGCAGTGGATGTCATTTTGGACGGAAGTCGTGGGCAGTTTCATCAATTCTTCATAAGACAGGGTCACTTCATTCTCTACCAAGCCAAAAATCCGAAATGTCCAGTCGGTCAGATCTTTGTATTCTGGAACGTCTCCATAGTGGAGGACCGGAAAGCCGGTTGTCACTTTTTGATTGGGCGGTACCCGCTTTTCCAGCTCAGCGGTAGACTTATTTACAAACATGTACAGGTCTCCTTTCGCATGATGTTTGGCACGCCGCTCTGATCTGATTCATCAGTCTACCCCTTTCTTATCATATCCAGAGGCAGGGCGCAAGCAGCAAACCACCAAAAAAACAAACCCTTGCCAAGGCAAGGGCTGTGTCGCCATACGATTGCAGTTTGCTTCTACACGGTAAATTGCTGCAGTTCCTTCTCCACTTTTTCCGCTTCTTGCCGCAGTTGTTCCGCTGCCTTCTCGAGCATAGCAAACGAGTTGCGCTGTTCGTGCGTGGAGGCAGCCACCTCTTCGGCCCCGGCAGCTGTCTGCTCGCTCACACTGGCGACCGTAAACATATTGCTGCGCATCTCTTCCTGCTTCTGATCGATATCTTGGACGGACAGGGTAAGCCGCTTGGCAGATTCTTGGATATCATTGATGTATCGGGCGATTTCCCTAAACTGCTTGCTCACCCGATCAAAGGAAGCCGTCTGTTCGCTGATCACGCCCTGCATCCCGTTCATCGCACCGACGGAGTGGTTGATGTTTTCGCTGATATCCCCGAGCAATGCGGAGATTTCCTCTGTGGATTTCCGCGATTGTTCGGCCAGCTTGCGCACTTCGTCCGCTACGACGGCAAATCCCCGTCCATGCTCGCCGGCCCGGGCAGCCTCGATGGCGGCATTGAGAGCCAGCAGGTTGGTCTGATTGGCGATATCGTTGATCAGTTGGATGATTTCATGGACTCGCATCGACTTTTCCTGCAAGTCTTTAATCTCCGCAACCACATTGCCCACCGATTGATCGCTTTGGGCGACGGACTGTTCCAGTTCCTGAATTTGTGTCAAACCGTTTTGGCTCGCCTCGTACGTGCGAATGCTGACCCCTTCCATCTGCCCGGCATCCCGCTTCATCTCGGCAAGCAGACGGGAGACATCCTCGACCAGCCGCAAGCTTCCGTCGATTTCCTGTGCCTGCGTGGTAGAGCCGGAGGCGATCTCCGTGATGGCTCGCGCACTTTCGTCAAGCTGCTGGCTGCTGGTCTGCGTATAGGCTGCGACCTGATCGGAGTTTTTCCGCACCAGTTCCACATTGTCCCGGAACTGCCTCAGCAGTTGTCTGACAGATGTCACCATGTGATTAAAGCTGTTGGACACGTCGGTCATCTCATCGCGGCCTGTCGCCTGCAATTCGACCAGGTAGTCCCCGGAGGCAACGCGTTCCAGTCCATTTCGCAAATGAAGAATCCGCCTGGTCAGGCTTCTTGAGAAGAAGAAGGCGAGTGCCAATCCCGCGATGATGGAAACAGCTTCGATAATGATCGTGTTTTTGGCAATCCCCTGTCTTGCCAGGTGAGACATAGCCCGCAGATCGACATCAATCCCGAGTACGCCGATGAACTTTCCGCTTTCGTCAGCCACGCTCCGATACAGCGAAATCCGGTTGGAACGGGTATTGGTATCGTATTCGGTCTCCGACCAGGAGATCGCTCCTTCACCCTGTTTGGCCTGATGATACCACGGTTCTTTTTTCGGGTTTAAAAAGACGAAATTATCGTTTCCATTGATCGGACCGGGATAGAACGCCCCCTCATCCGTCGCCAGGAAGACACGCAGCAGATAAGGATTCTCGGTCACAACCTTTGTAAAAGCGGTATTCAGGTACTGCGTGATCTCCGGTTTGTTAGCCCCGGGAAGGTTGGGAAATTGCACCGAGACGGCTCCCGCATTGATTTTGCTGAGCTGAACGTCTTTCGAGGCCGCTATGCCGTTCAGCAATCTCTCCAAGGCGGCGAACTGCTTGGCGATCCCCGGAGAGCTCTCGGTTAACTCATCCTTTGTCCCCACTAAAACCGACGTCTCCATAATTTCCGTCTGCATATAACTAATTGTTCCAAGCGTCATGACCGGTACGACAATTAATACCGTAAACATCAACATCAGTTTTACGCGTAATCCGAACAGCCGAAACCTCTTACCCATCATACATTCCTGCCCTCTTGTTAATTGAAATGATTGCGTCTTATGAGATATTCTTTTCCCTTACGTTCCTGCACGTAAACTACTTTTTTTCACAGCTTGGCAAAGAAGGCCTTCGTCCTGTACAAAAAGAAAAAAACGGGCCAGCTTTACGCTGCCCGTTGAACAGGAGGGAGTATGAACTTTCGAATAGAAGCCAGCCGTGCCATCTCTCCGGCTTCGTCGGAGATTTCATTCATTCATTCATTCATTCATTATTGACCTGACGGGTTGGATGTACCTGGGGTTTCAGGTGCAGGTGTGCTTGAACTATCCGTAGATTGGTCGGCCGATCCGGTGCTGTCGGAAGTAGACTGATCAGGTGTGCTTGCACTGTCACCTGATTGGTCAGCCGATCCAGAGGTCTCAGATGTAGACTGATCAGGTGCAATTGAAGTGTCAGAGGATTGACCGCTGTCCTGCCCCGTAACAGATTGATCCGCCGGGGTTCCAGTGTCGCCTTGTTCGGTTTGGGTAGCGGGTTCCGGCGCGTCCGTCGTGGAGGAACAAGCTACCAAGCTTCCCGAAAGCAACAATGCTGCTGCGCTGAGGAAAAACCATTTTTTCTTCATGAAAAACTCCCCTTTCGTTTTACTCAGCTTCGTGACCTGTTCTCTGTCACACTCTTAGGATAACGGGGGAACATAACCATTCTGTGAGTAAAATCGAAAAAAACCATGAATGAAATATGATCAAAGTGTGTCCCTCTCAGCCTCGCGCTTGTACTCCCTCCACCGTTGGCAGGCGGACTGTAAAGACGCTCCCTCTGCCCGCTTCGCTCTCCACTGTGATGGTGCCGTTGTGCAGCTCGACCAACTCCTTGACAATCGCCAGGCCAAGCCCTGTGCCCTTGTTTTTCTTGGATCGGCCGCGGTCCACCTTAAAGAATCGCTCCCAGATACGCTGCAAGTCGTTTTCGGCAATCCCGATTCCGGTATCGGCGACGGACAGCTTGACCCACTGGCCCTCCGCCTCGGCAGCAAGCGTCACTGATCCATTGTCCGTAAATTTAATCGCATTTTTTACCAAATTCTTCAAAATTTGCTCTACCCTGTCCTTATCTGCAAGCACTTTCGGCAGGTGCTCTGCGACCTCCACCTCGATCGCGGTCCCCTTTTCAGCCGCTTCGGGGCAAAAGGTAAACGTCACTTTCTCGATCAGATCCGCCAGATCAACGGGGTATTTGGCCAGGGTGATTTCATTGTTCTCCAGCTTCATCAGGTCCATCAGGTCGTCAACGAGCCGGTTTACCTGCATGGTTTCCGAATACAGCACCGCGTAGTATTTCTGCCGCGCTTCCTCATTTTCGACCAACCCGTCCTGCAAGGCTTCCAAAAAACCTTGCATCGCGGTCAACGGCGTCCGCAGCTCATGCGAGACATTGGCCAAGAAATCATTTCGCACCTGTTCCAGATGCCGCCGCTCCTGTTCAACCTTCTCCAGCTTTTCCGCAAGGGTGTTGATCGTCGCGGCCAAATCGCTGATTTCGTCTGCCGTATCCACGACGACCCGCTCCGCATAGTTGCCCCGGCCAATCTCGGCCGCTGTCCGTTCAATTTTTTGCAGCGGCCGGGAGATGGACCACGACAGATAGGATACCATCGCTGTCGAAAGAATGATCCCAAAGAGGGTGGCCCACAAGATCGTCTCCCGCATATGGGCAAATGTACGCTCAATTCCTTCGATGGGAGCGTGCAGGATAATTCCCCCGTAGATGTGATCCCCTTCACCCCAGGGCACGGAAACAGAGAGCATCGGGTCTTTCAATCCCTCGATCTGCAGCTCCGACACCGCTTCTTTCCCCTTCAGAACCTGACTCGCGATCGATACCGCCACCGACTTCCCCGTCAATACCTCATCCTTCATCGAGGTCGCCACTATTTTTCCGTCCTGGTTGAACAGCCAGATCCGCGTATCGAAAGATTCATCGAGAAAAACCAACGTATTTAGCAAACTCTCGGTTACTTCGTCGCTTCCCTTGATCGCCGCGTTCACTTTTTTCGCCATCCGCAGCAATTCTTCTTGCTTTTCGCCGTAGATGTACTCCTTGGCGAAAAAGGACATGAGAATGCCGGAAAGCCCCAAACCGACGAGCACCGTTATCAGGAAGCTGAACAGCAAGCGGCGAAAGATACTCTTGGACAATCCCAGCATCACTCATCCACCCCAAATTTGTAGCCGATTCCCCAAACAGTGTGGATGCAATCGTACGGCAGGCTGCCCAGCCGCTGTCTGACCTTCTTGACGTGCACGTCGATCGTCCGGACATCGCCAAAATAGTCGTAACCCCATATCTGTTCCAACAATTGCTCGCGGGAAAACACAGTTCCCGGCGATTTTGCCATATGGACGAGCAAGTCAAATTCTTTCGGGCGAAAGTTCACCTTTTCCCCCGAAACCACTACTTCCCGCTTGTCGATGTCGATCAAGAGCTGGTCAAAGGAAAGCATACTGACCGCATTCTCTTCCGGCTTTTCTCTCGGCTGCATCCGGCGCAGGATCGCTCTCACACGCGCCACCAGCTCGCGCGGGCTAAACGGTTTCGTCACGTAGTCGTCTGCCCCCAGCTCAAGACCGAGCACCCGGTCGAACTCTTCCTCCTTGGCCGTCAACATAATGATGGGCGTTTCCCATTTTTTGCGAATCTCTCGGCATGCCTCAAAGCCGTCCATCTGCGGCATCATCACATCGAGGATGATCACATCCGGAGCTTCCGCCTCGATCAGCTCCAGTGCTGCCTTGCCGTCTTGCGCAACTACCAAATCGATCTGATGTTTGGAAAAGTACAGTCGGATGATTTCACACACATTTGGATCGTCATCAGCTACTAACACCTTGGTTGGGTTCACAGCCAACAACCCCCTTCCTCTCGAGCAATCTCCCTCTTTCAGCTAGCAAGTTCTCATGTATTTTATCTATTCGTCTAACGCGTTACAGGCAAAGTCCCAGGTACGAGTCTTGATTGATTTTTTACTGTCAATTTTAACATACTATTGAGGCAGATGGGGTTCCTAAAAAAAACTGCCGCCCGCAGGCAGCAGTTCTGCTGTTTACTTTGCTTTTTTAGGGACTAACAAGGCGTGATCCACCTTGATGCAGCGATCCATCACGACTTCTATTCCCTGTTCGCCGGCCAGAGCGGCCGCCGCTTCGTTGACGACCCCCTCCTGCAGCCACAGCACCTTTGGCTTGGGATCCATTCGTACGGCATCCTCAGCTACAGGCATGACCACTTCGCTGCGCCGGAAAACATCGACGATATCCACCGGCTCTGTGATCTCCAATAGAGACGCATGTACTTTCTCTCCCAAGACAGTTTGTCCGGCAATGACGGGATTGACCGGAATGATCCGGTATCCGGCGTGCTGCAGGGCCTGGGCGATCATGTAGCTGGTGCGCTCCGGATTGTCGGAACAGCCCACCACCGCAATTACTTTTGCCTCCTCCAGCATTTCACGGCGTCTTTGGTTATCGGGATTTTGAAACGGCATAGAGATTCCTCCTCATGATTTGCTTCTATTGAGTACAAATTGGGCTACCGTTCTGGCCATGGATCCGGTGGCGCCGGCCGGAGCCAAGTCGGTTTCCGTAGTCAGATATGCTGTGCCGGCATTGTCCAGGTGGACCCAAGGGGTGTCCTCCGCAAACTTTTGCAGGAAGACCGCACCGATGATCGCGTGTCCATAGCGTCCGCCGGAATTTTTCAGATCCGCCACCCTGCTTTTGTTCAATTCGTGGTACTCCTCGAAGGTCGGCAGCTGCCACAGGCGCTCACCCGCTCGTTCGGCGCTGGCCAGCACTTCCCCGACCAACTGCTGGTCGTTGCCCATCGCACCGGAGCAGACGGTTCCCAGCGCCACGACAACGCCGCCGGTGAGCGTGGCGCAATCGATCAGGCAGCTGACTCCCTCCTGACGGGCATACGTGATGCAATCCGCCAGCACGAGACGCCCCTCGGCATCCGTGGTGATGATCTCCACGGTTTTGCCGCTCATCGTGGTAATCACATCGCCCGGCTTGTACGCGGTTCCGGACGGCATGTTTTCGACGCATCCCACCACCAGCATGACGTTGACCTTCGGCTGCAGCCGGCCGATCGCCTCCAGGGCACCGATCATCGCCGCGGCACCGCCCATGTCCGACTTCATCTCTTCCATGCCGGCGACCGGTTTGATAGAGATACCCCCCGTGTCAAAAGTTACCCCTTTGCCGACCAAACCGATCACGTCATCCCAGGTCTCCCTTCCCTGGTACTTGACGGTGACGACGTAAGCCGGTTCCGCGCTGCCCTGGGCGACGGCGAGCACCCCGCCCATCCCCAGCACTTTTAATTTGGCCAGATCCATCACTTCATAGGGCATGCCGTACCGCTCGGCCACTTCCACGATCGCATCCTTCAGCGTCCCCGGCGTAAGGTAGTTCCCCGGCATGTTGGTCAGGTCGCGGGCCAGGTTCGTCCCAGCCGACAGCGCCTCCCCCGTGCGAACTCCCTGGGCGGCTAGCGGCAGAGATTCCGGCTCGACAAGCAGGCAAACTTTATGTATCGGAGAATTTGATTCCGGCTGCTGCCGATAACCGTGGTAGCGGTAGCTTGCCAGACAGAATGCTTCCGTGACGGCGTGGGCGAGCCGCTCTGCCGACACCGCTCCCCTGTCCTCCACGTATACGGCCACCGTCTTCCCTTCGCCCCGGTCACAAACCGCTTTGACCGCACGGGCTGCAGCCTCCCTGATACCGGCAAAAGAGAGCGATTCCGGCTCGCCCAGCCCGACAAAAACCAGCCTCTTCGCAGCGATTTTCCCAAACGTGTGGACGACAGTCACTCGTTTGCGCTCCCCGGAAAGCTCCCCTTGTTCGAACAGTTTGCCCAGGCCGCCGTCCAAGCTTTGATCAAGTGCCGCCAAGTCGCCCGCCAACGTCTGATCGGCGTAGATTCCGATGACGAAATCGTCGCACTCCAGCGCCGCCAGGTCCGGCTGTTTTGCCATAACCTCAATCATATTTTGACGCTCCTTTCGCATTGATTTATTCGTGTGTTTGCTCCTCCAGGCAGAGCTTGCGATACGGAAATGGAATGCTTTTTGCTTCCTGATATGGTATTCTGTCAACCGGGGGCAAAACGGCAAGGCATTCCTCCAGGTAGCCAAGCACCCGCTCAACATCGAGATCCCAAAAACGCGGGCTGTACCGCGAGAGGTACTTCGCCGCATTGCCAAACATGAAACGCGCTCCCTTTATGTTGCCACATTCAAAATGATAAATCCCGACGGCAAGCTGGAGCAGGCCTTGTAAAAATTTATTGCTCTTATCCTCCATCCAGATTTCTTCCAAGAGGTCGTGGCATTCGTAATATTCACCTTGATTAAACTTGGAAAAGAATTGATAATATTGATCCGGATAAGATTTTTTCATACGCCTGTTCCTTCCCTTTCGTCCCATTACATATTATCATAAAATACAGGAGCGACAGACGATTCTCGGCAGCCTAGCCGGATCGCAGCTCATCTGATGTAACGGATGATTCTTTGGCTCGTCTGTTACACTAAAGACATTCATGCTTTGCTTGAGAAAGGAACGATTGCTTCACATGGCCAGCATTTTTGATAATTTCCCCTTATGGGCTTCGCTTGTTGCCATTGCCATTGCTCAATTTGTAAAAATTCCTCTGCAATTTATCGCGACAAAAACCTGGCAGTGGCCGCTTCTCTTCAGTACGGGCGGCATGCCCAGCTCCCACTCCTCGGCAGTGACTGCGCTCTCTACCGCCGTAGGATTGAGAGAGGGTTTTTCCAGCAACATCTTCGCTATATCCGCTATCCTTGGAATTATCGTGATGTTTGATGCCGCAGGTGTTCGCCGCCACGCTGGCATGCAGGCAGTCGTGTTGAACAGACTGGTTGACGAATTCAACCATTTATTGGAAGGTATGCGGACGTTTAGAGTAAAACAGAATCGCGAAAAAGCCAAGAAGCTCAAGGAATTGCTCGGACACCAACCGATTGAGGTGTTTATGGGCGCCTGGCTGGGCATCCTGGTGGCGCTTCTGATGTATCCATTATATCAGTAAAGCACGAAAGGGGGATTCATTTGTGCGAATCGTTTCCATATGCCCAAGCAATACGGAAATTCTGTACTACCTGGGCCTGGGGGAGCAGGTTGTCGGCTTGGATGACCACTCCGACTGGCCTGCCGAGTGGCAGCATCTGCCGCGCGTCGGTCCCGACCTGACGATAGACATGGACAAGGTGGAAGAACTTCGCCCAGATATGGTCATCGCCTCGCTCAGCGTGCCGGGAATGGAAAAAAACGTGGAGCAGCTGGTCCGGCGGAAGATTCCGCACATTGTACTGAACCCTGCTGGCATAGGCGACATCCCCGACAACATCCGGCTCGTTGGGCAGGTTGCCGGTGTCGAAGCGAAGGCCGAACAGCTGGCCAGCCAATTTTCCGAACAAATCGCAGCCATTCGTCAGGTCACGGCGGGTGCCGCGAGACGTCCCAAGCTCTTTTGGGAGTGGTGGCCCAATCCCCTGTACACGCCGGGGAGGGACAATTGGCTGACCGACGTCAGTGAAATCGCCGGAGCAGATAATATTTTTGCCGATTTTGCCACGGATAATGTAAAAGCTACGCTCGAAATGGTGCGCGAGCGCAACCCCGACCACATCTGCGTCGTCTGGTGCGGGATCGAATTGAAGCGAATCAAGCCGTCGATGATCACCGACCGACCGGAGTGGAAAGAAGTAGCGGCTATCGTGCACGGCCAGGTTCACCTGCTGGAAGAAGGGCTGTACTGCCGGCCGTCTCCGCGGCTGCTGGAAGGGCTGAGGAATTTGGTCAGACTGATCCATCCCGAATTGTCCGCCAAGCTCGCCTGAAATTGCGCACAAAAATAACCAGCTGTCACCGTGCAGGTAACAGCTGGTTTTCGCTATTCTTGCTCCACAGGGCGGGCCATGGCTGCAATCCCTTTTTCATGCAAGGCTTGCAGCATCGGCTCGGTAAGCTTTCCCTCGCCTTTTTGCACCAGGTACACATCTACCGTCTTTTTGCCCCACTGGCTGAAAACATCTTTGGTCGTTTCAAAATACAGGTCGATCTTGTTGCCGCGGATCGCTCCTCCCTTATCGGCAACGACACCAAACCCGTAACCGGGTATGTACAAAATCGTGCCAATCGGAAACACCCGAAGGTCAGCCGCTATCGTCGAGTACTTGTCGCGGCGAACCTTTACCCCTGAGTACGTGATGCCGTATGCGGGATGTGACGGTTTTTTTCCTGTCGATTCATATCCCGCCGTATAGCCTGTCGCTACTACCTGAATCTTTGGATACTGGCTCAGGATCAGCCCCTCTGCTTCCTCTGTCCGGTTTGCCGGCTGATAAGAACTGGCCGACACCGTGCGCTTTTTCACGACTTGAGAACCCATGCGTGTCTGCTTTATTCCATATTGATCATGTACGCCTAATTCTGTGAATCCGAAAGAAGCAAATCCAGTCAAAGCAACGATAAAAGCGGTCATTACGCTAATACCCAGCTTCCAGTTCATGCTTCATGAACCTCCTCTCGTCTCTAGTAATGTCCAGAAACGAGGGATATATACATCATTTGATAGAATGAAAAAAAGAGAGTCGCTAGAGCGCCTCTCCGATTTTACTAGAATTCCCTGTTAAAACATGCGGTATCCTTTTTTTCGCAGCGTTTGGATCGTCCATCCGCTTACCACGGAACCCGCGATGCCAAACGCCAGAATGACGATGTCCACAAGGCCGGGAACAATCTTATTGTAGACCAATGCCCCGATGATGACGCCAAGAGCGATGACCACCGGCAGCCAGGTCGTCCGCAAAATCATATTTATGATAAAACCGATTCCGAATGCCAAAACGGTAAACAACACAATCGATACGAGAAACTGCAAAATGTTCATTTTGCCTGACCAACCTCCGAATGTTAAGTTCTCTCCACGATTAGTGTAACGAAAAGTACTTAAGCGGTCAACGAAGGCGGGGACGAACTGCCGCTCTATATGTGTCAACTGTGTGTCAAAAACCTATGAAAATATTTTGTAGTCGGTATAGCCAAACACCGGATCAATCGGATACCTTTTCCCTTGCAGAAAGAGGGGCATATGCGGGATTTGGGGCAGTATAATTCGCAAGTATTGCGTCGCCAGCGGATTGGTACTCAGCTCGGCGATCGGCATAAATTGGGCCGTTTCAATCTCCCCTGGCTGCGGCCGCGGCGTGCCGCTGACGTAATCCATCAGGAATATCACCATGTTGTCACTGATTTCCTCCCGTATGACGCCCGTTCGAATGGCCACCACCTGCCGAATTTTAGCCTCGATGCCCGTCTCTTCCCGCACTTCGCGGACAGCAGCCTGATCGACCGTTTCGCCCGGAGCGACAAATCCCGCGGGAAATGACCATTTCCCTTTCATGCCGCCGTACGCTTTCTTGACAACCAGCGCCTCGTCCCCTTTCACGACGATGCCGGCAGCCGCCAGCCAGACTTTTGATTCACGCATACAATCCCTCCTTCGCCAGATACAAAACCACCTCGGGAAGCTTCCCGGGGTGGCTGTCTACAAGTTTCGGTCTCGTTTACAGTTTTACTTTCGAGATCGCAAGGCCGACGCCGCCGATTTTGTACAGGTAGCGCAGGTCGCTCGCTTTTTTCATCAGGGCAGCACTGGAGCCGAACAGCTTCTTGGAGCCGACTACGCCGATGCCTTCTCCTTTGCCCAGGGAAGCCAGCGTACCTTGCAGCGCCGGTACGAACGGCTTTAACTCGGCTTTGCGCAGCAGGCTAGCCAGGTTCTCTCCGCAGTTTTCTCCCTCTTGAACAGCGATTTGCGCTGTAGGCGGATAAGGGCGGCCTTGATCGTTGAAGATCAGGGCGCAGTCGCCGACGACAAATACGTTGTCGTAGCCGGGAGCGCGTAGGAATTCATCTACCTTGATCCGTCCGCGCATGACCTCGAAGCCGGACTTCTCTACTACTTCGTTGCCGCGAACGCCGCCGGTCCAGACGACAGTGCCGGCTTTGATCTCTTCGCCGTCACCCAAGACGATCCCTTCCGGCGTGCACTGCTTGATCGGCGTGCCCAGTCTGAACTCGATCCCTTTGCGAGTCAGGACTTCCATCGCGTAATCAACCAGATCCTTGTCAAAGCCAGGAAGTGCAGTCGGTGCCGCTTCCACGTTGTAAATCTTTACAAGATTCGGGTCTACATCGAACTCTTTGCACAGCTCAGGAACACGGTCAGCCAGTTCACCGCAGAACTCGGTTCCGGAGAAGCCCGCCCCGCCGACGACGATCGTCAGGTAGTCTGTGCGATGCGGTTCACTGTTGTACGAAGCAAATTTGTACTCGATATGTTCGCGAATCTGGCGGACAGAGTTGATGCTGCGAATGCTGAATGCGTATTCTCTCAGACCTTCGATGCCGAACGTTTCCGGCGCGCTGCCGAGGCCGATGACCAAGTAGTCGTAAGAAAGCTCCTGTCCGTCTTCCAGGGTTACCGTCTGGTTCTCCGTTTGGATGCTCTTTACGACACCTTTGACGAATTTGGTCTTGTTTTTGTCGATAATCCGGCCAAGATCCACCCGCGCGTGATCAGCAGGCGCCGTGCCGGCAGCCGGCTCGTGCAGCCAGGTTGTGATGTAGTGATAGTCGTGCTTGTTGACCAGTGTTACTTCCGCTTCATTGTAGTTCAATTTCTTTTCCAGCTGCAACGCTGTCAGAATTCCGCCGTACCCTGCACCGAGAATTAAAATTTTCGGCGTGCTCATGTTGTATCCCTTCCATTCCTTTTACTTTTTCATTCCGTCTGTTTGGCCCTTTTCACTAAGCTTGGTATGATTACGTTGCCCATTTGGACAAAAGGATAAAGATAACAACTATTGCCGATAAAAATGTGAAAAAATGCACAAACATCGACAGAAATAATTCACAAACTTTTCATTTCACATCTATCATAGAAGCAATTGATGTTTTTTGCAAGTGATATTTTGCACAAGTTAAAACGTTTTCGCTCGATTCGCATTATTTTGAAACGCGCTTTCTTTCTTGAATCAGGATGTTTATAATAGGAAGGGTGCAAACAACATTATTGACTTTGTGTTCGGAGGTGCTGGGCATTGAGTATTCTCAAAAAAGACGAGCAAGTATACGACATTACGATTATCGGGGGCGGACCTGCCGGCTTGTTCACTGCGTTTTACGGCGGAATGCGCCAAGCCAGCGTTAAAATGATCGAAAGCATGCCGCAGCTGGGCGGACAGCTTGCCGCACTCTACCCGGAAAAATTCATTTACGATGTCGCCGGCTTTCCCAAAGTAAGAGCACAGGAACTGGTAGAGGGCTTGAAACAGCAGATTGCTCATTTTAATCCGACCATTTGTCTTGAAGAGAAAGTTGAGAATGTTGCGAAACGTGAAGATAATGTTTTTGAGATTACGACCGACAAAGGCATCCACTTCGCCAAAGCGGTCATCATTACCGCCGGTGTTGGCGCCTTCGAAGCACGCAAGCTGGAGCATCCCGATGCCGCCAAGTATGAAAAGAGCAATTTGCACTACTTTGTGACCGATCTGAACTCGTTCAAAGACCAAAAGGTCCTGATCATGGGTGGAGGCGACTCCGCTGTCGACTGGGCTTTGATGCTGGAGCCGATCGCAGCGGAAGTCACTTTGATCCACCGCCGCGAAAAGTTCCGCGCCCACGAACACAGCGTAGAAAACTTGATGGCGTCCCGGGTCAACGTCTTAACCCCCTACGAGATCACGACACTGGAAGGCGACGAGCAAATTCGCCGCGTGACGATCCAAAACAACACGACCAAAGAAGAAAAAACTCTTGATGTGGATGCGGTGATCGTCAACTTCGGCTTCGTCTCCTCCCTGGGCCCGATCAAAAACTGGGGGCTGCAGCTGGAAAAGGGCGCCATCGTCGTCAACACGAAAATGGAGACAAGCATTCCCGGCATCTACGCAGCAGGCGACATCGCCACCTATCCGGGGAAAGTCAAATTGATCGCAGTCGGCTTTGGTGAAGCTCCTACGGCGGTTAATAACGCAATGGGCTACATCAATCCGGATGCGAAGCTTCAGCCGGGCCATTCCTCCAGCATGGATTTCGGCAAGTGAGAATATGCCCTACCGGCAGGAAACGCCCGGCAGTCATCTGCTTCGGGCGTTATTTGTTTGGTAATTGCATACAAAGCCAGGGACTGGCACAGCCTAACAGACAAACTGACGAAAGAGGTGGATGTGGCGATGGACTCCCTGTGCCCCGTGTGCAACGGTTTTACGGACATGCAGGCTACCTGTCCGGCCTGCAATCAAATGATTCAGGATGCCGGCAAGCTCTCCGATTTGTACGGGAAATACAGCCCGTATCGCCCGATCGATGCGCTCAAACAGACAAACGGCATCGCCCATGATCTCGCCGACCGCACCTGTGTTCACGTCGGATGGTGTCCCGCTTGCCGCGAAGAGTTTATATACCACGTCGGAGAATGGACCGGCGTTGACCCCTCCTGGCACGCTATCGAGTAGACTGTTCCTCCCCGGGTTGCTTGATCACCCCCGAAAAAGACCCCTCCATGACTTTCTCGCCATCCTGGTTGCAACATGCAAACACGGCGGCGATCCTGATCTTCGCCGTTTGCCGCTCATACTGGGTAATGGTCGCTTCACACCGTATCACATCGCCCGTATAGACCGGACGCAGGAAGGTAAACTCCATGTTCCGGGCGAGAACGTTGAGATCGCCGCCCAGCTTCGTCGGCAGTGTAGCCGTGAGCAGTCCCTGGACAACCAAACGGCCGCGATCGTCCGGGATCGCATGATGTACCCCCCAATCTCCCGAGAGTTCGGAAAAGTTTTTTACATCGCTGGGTGTAAAGCTCCTTTCCCAGGAAATGACATCTCCTGCTTTCATCCCTCTCCCCCTTTCAGGACATTCACCAAAAAAAATTCCCCGGCTGTGCGTCTTGGTGCACAAACCGAGGAGGTTTACTCTGCCTGTATTCTTAGCATTCGCTCGGCTGCCCGGCTTCTTCCCTGGTGCGGAAAG
>NZ_JBJQOQ010000035.1:0-54780 GCF_046036945.1 Brevibacillus sp. B_LB10_24
TTCATTCTGCTGCATGGCATAGGTGACGGTTTTGCCCTCTTGGTTGTAGGCGGTATCCCGTTGATCCTTGGCCCGATTGTACTGCTTCCGGCACAAGTCCAACGTTCGAATCATGAGCTGTTCCTGTTCGGGAGCCGGATAGAGTCGAAACTGAAACGTGATCTACACGAAGGACCACCACCTTAATAGGAACGTACATTCCCATTGTACCACAAAAACCTCCGTTAGTCGTCTCTTCTCTTAGAAAATGAGACAGCATTTTTTTGACGATGGACGCCTCAGGCAATAGACAAGTGCATTTTGGCTTCGCCTAACCAAGATTCATCCCCTACCTGCAGAGGATGGGGACTTCTCTCGGAAACATGTTAAACGTATCCCAGCCCGAAACCGTGTAAGATTCGATTTTCTAAATTGACTCCAAGATGTGCGCAAGATACAACTTATCTTCTTTCATAGAGGGACTGACTCCTGAAGTATTTGTTCACGGATTACAGGGTGCAGGGCTTTTTCTGTTACAACATCCACTTTCATCTCCAGCAAATCCTCAAGGTCTTGCATTAAGGCAATACGATCAAGCAAGCTGCGTCCTTGCTCAAACTCGACCAGCACATCGATATCACTGGTTTCCTTTGCAGTTCCTTTCACTTGTGAACCAAATAATCGAACATTGCGTGCACCATGCTTTGATGCGATTTGAAGAATTTCTTGTCGAGCAAATTGTAATTTTTCAAGACCAGACATTCAAATCACCTCATTTTCTTCCTGTTTCATGATCATTCCTGTACGTAAATATCTTACTTCTATTGTACATGTTGTTGGGAAAAAGTCACTTCCCGGTATGCCTAATCTTCCGAGATCTGGGGAAATTACAAAAAAATCAGCCGGCCATTTTGACCGGCTGACATCAATCACTCTATCCCAAGTGAAAATCATCAATTCGTATTTTTCTTTTGCCAACGAAGCAATCGTGATTCCAATTTGAGGAGAAGTGCATTTAAACTTACAGATATAGCCATAAGGACAAATACAGCTGCAAACGTTCCTGCTGTATCAAACTGTCCGGCCGAATATTGAATTAAAAATCCAATCCCTTTATTGGAAGCCGTGATTTCGCCGATTACTGCACCAATTAAGGCATAGGGAACAGACAATTTCAACCCGACGAAAACCCAATTCAGCGCAGAAGGAATAATGACCTTCGCTACAATCTGCTTTTCTGTCGCTCCCATTAATCGAATGCTGTCCAACAGATCTTCATCAACGTTCTTGACCCCAGCGTATGTATTGAAGAAGACGAGGAAAAAAACAATCATGGCGGCAAAGATGATTTTCATTTCAATCCCAATGCCAAACCAAAGGATAAATAAAGGGGCTAAGGCAATCTTGGGTAAACTGTATATCGAAATAATAAACGGATCTAAAAGTTTTGCCCCAAAAGACCACCGCCCCAAGATAAAGCCAACGACTGCCCCCAATACAGCCCCAATAAAAAATCCGATAATCATCTCTTGCGATGTGATTCCCAGATGGAAAAACAAATCCCCTGACGCGATCCATTCCCACAATCGCTTTAGGATATCGCTAGGTGCACTCGTCCAAAATTTATCAAAAAATCGGCCTGCTGAGAACTCCCATAATAGTAACACAATAGCAACCAAAAGGAGTCGCGCCAAGGGCAGTTTCAGCTTCTCTGACAAGGGTTTCGTCATCGGCGTTTCAATCCATTCAAATTCCGCCGGCGAATTCGCTCCCTTCGATACTGGCGCCTGTGCACTCATACGACACGCTCCTCTTCTTCCATGAATTCTTCCTTTAAAGCCTCCCATAAGCTGGCATGTACCCTTCTAAATTCATCGGTAAAACGAATATTGAATACATCCCGTTTTCCGGAAAGATTCACTTCTTTGACCGATTTAATCGTACCGGGACGTTTGCTGAATACGGCAACACGCTGTCCGAGGGAGACTGCCTCATCCAGGTCATGTGTGACGAAAATAATGGTCTTTCCCGTATCTCGCCAGATTTGCAGCAGCTTATCTTGCAGAATTAAGCGAAGTTGCGCATCCAACGCGCCAAAAGGTTCGTCTAATAAGAGCGTTTCCGGATTATACACCAGCATTTTTGCCAGACTTGCCCTTTTGCGCATTCCCCCCGAAAGTTCTTGCGGGTAATGGTTCTCGAATCCTTTCAATCCCACCAATTCTATATAGGCAGAACTTTGCTCTTCACGCTCCCGAGCACTCATCCCCCTGATTTCAAGCCCGATTTCCACATTTCCTTTGACGGTCCGCCATGGTAAAAGATTGTCCTTTTGCGTCATATAACCTACCTTTGTATTTACCCCGGTTACAAGCTGTCCTCTATACAAGACTTCTCCGGAACTTGGCTTCATTAAGCCTGCACACATATTCAGGACAGTAGATTTCCCGCACCCGCTCGGGCCAATGACCGTTAAAAACTCACCTTCGGCGATATGGAGGTTGACGTCCTTCGTTGCCAGAAAACGTTTGCCATTCCGCTCGAAACTCTTCGATATATGGTTGAACTGGATCATTTCCACCCTCCTCGTTTTGATGCAAATGCCTGTTATTGTTGCGCCTTCTCGGCAAACTCATTGTTTACCACGTTTTCAAAAGGAATATTCGTACCGTCAAACAAATTATTTTTTTCGTACCCTTCTTTTGTGATGATGGGGGACTTTGCCATTGCTGGATAGTTATTTTCAAACGCCATATCAAATACTTCTGTATCGATTGCCTCGAAATATTTCTTCACAATTTCCTTGGTAGCTTCTTTATCCGTTTCAATAAACTTTTCCGCTTTTGCGATGGCGTTGACCACTTTTTGGTATATTTCTTTGTTTTTTTGCAGATCATCTGCTTTGGCCACGAGGCTCATAAAGGCAAATCCATCGTATTCTTTATACTCCCCTTTGCTCATGTTGATCAGAATCATTCCGCCTTCTTTCGTAGCCATATCCGAAATCGGCGAGGAATTCACGAATGCATCGGTCTGTTTATTTTTAAGTGCGGCGATTTGGGTATCTCCAGCCCCTACAGGAATGAGTTGAACGTCCCGGTCCGGATTGATATCCTCCGACTGCAACAGATTTCGAATCAGATGGTCTGTACTGCTGCCAGGTGAACTTATGCCAATTTTCAGTCCCTTAAGGGCTTTTATCTTATCCGATACCGGTGATGACTCGGTAATCCCTTTTTGGGCGGCAATCTCTTTATTGATGACAATATTCGTGCCGTACTGGTTGTATAAGGAGCTAAAAGCCTGTATATTTTGACCTTTATCAACGGCCCCCTTTACATCTACGATCGCTACCGTTCCGATTTGCGCCCCACCCCCAATCACAGCCGCCAACGCTTTCGCTCCTCCGCTGACAGTCACTTCTTCGACATCCAGGCCTTCTTCCTTAAAGAAACCCTTTTCCTTGGCTACATAGATCGGGGTAATCAGAAAACCCGTATTTCCCTCCGCAATCACTACCTTTTGCAGTTTTTCGCTTGCATTTTCTGTCTTGGTTTCGCTGCTGGCAGTTGAGCTGTCTGTATTCGCATTGCTGCTGGCATTCTGCATTCCTGTTGGGTTTGCGCTGCCACCGCCGCCACAACCAGCGGCCATCAGGCATATTGACACGAGAAGAGTAGTGAGTAACACATGCTTTTTCATAAGAAACAATCCTCCTTAACAGTTTAATCTGCCAACTTTTGTTGATTTTTCGGTCTTGCGTGCAATTGGGAACTCGGTCCTGCTTGCAGCATGCAGCTTCCCCCGTCGTGACCGAGGGTTTCCTTTACATATCCGGCAACCCGAATCAAAGGTTCCAGTTGAATGCCTGTTTCAATCCCCATTTCGGAAAATGCATGAACCAAATCCTCCGTGGCAATATTTCCTGTTGCCCCAGGAGCATAAGGGCAGCCTCCCAAGCCCGCTATCGAACTGTCAAAATGGATAACCCCTTGCTGCAAGGCGGCTACCGCATTGGCAAGAGCCATTCCGCGCGTATTGTGCAAATGCATGGAAAAGGTCATATGCGAGAATGCTTCTTTCAGATGACCTAACAGATCAAACACCTGTTTCGGGTTTGCCATGCCTGTGGTATCCGCAAGGGAGATTTCATCTATGCCCATTTGTTTGTATCGTTCCACAATCGTTACAATTCGTTCCAAAGGAACTTTCCCCTCAAACGGACACCCAAAGGCCACGGAAATCGAACCGCCAACTTTGACCCTGTGCTTTTCCGCAAGCTCAATGATGGGCTTGAAGCCTTCTTGCGCTTCCTCGACAAGACAGTTCGCATTGGATAAACTATGTGAGTCAGTGGCGGACAGCATAAGCTTCAGTTTTTTTATTCCGGCGTCAATCGCACGTTGCGTTCCCCTGATGTTCGGAACCAAAGCACGTAATTTGATTCCTTCCAGATCCTGCACCTGCCGCACGACTTCCTCCGCATCCTTCAATTGGGGAATAGCCTTTGGATGGACAAAGGAAGTAATTTCCATCATTTGAATGCCTGTTTTGGCCAATTCCCTGACAATACGCACTTTTTGTTCGGTAGGAATCCACTCCGGTTCCGCCTGAAACCCGTCCCTTGGAGCTACCTCGCAGATGATGGCTTTAGCAGGTAAAGTCAATACTTGAGCCTGATTCATTAAATGACCCCCTTTTCTTTGAGAATGGATAGCTTTTCAGCGGATAAACCCAGACCGTGGACAAAAATGTCTTCATTATGTTCACCCAATTCAGGCGCACGATGGCGGATGGCCCCCGGTGTACGGGAAAACTTCGGGATCACCCCGGGAACTTTTACTTTTCCGAGACGCGGGTGTTCCACTTCCACGATGTTTTCCCTTGCCTTGTACTGCGGATCGTTAAAGATATCTTCAATACTGTAAATAGGGCTGACCGGCACGCCGAATGAATCCAGTTTCTCAAGCAGTTCTTTCTGAGAATGCTTGCGAATCCATTCGGAGACAATGGCTTGAACTTCCTGATCATGCTTTAAACGCTCCAAATTGGTATAATAGCGCGGGTCTGTCAGCATATCCGTTCTTCCCATCGCTTCTGCAAGACGATTAAAAGTAGAATCCGTACTGCAAACCAGAACGACAAATTTTCCATCCTTCGTTTCATAGGTTCCCGCTGGACTTGAGTGACCCGTCAATCCGGGATTTCTTTCCCTCACTTTTTCAAGTTGGTCATATTCGGCTACTAAAAATTCCATCATACGGAAGATAGATTCATATAATCCCAGTTCCACTTCTTGTCCTTCCTGTTGATCATTTGCTTTTAAGTGGAATAATGCGCTTACAGTAGCAAAGGCAACATAAACACCGGTGATATAATCGAGCAATGAAAAGGAAGGACTGACCGGCGGACGATCCCGATAACCCTGCAGATAGGTATAACCACTGAAAGCGGTTGCAGGAGTTCCAAATCCAGCCTTTTCGCGATACGGCCCTGTTTGCCCATACCCGGACACGCGAGTCATAATCAACCGTGGATTGATTGTCTTTAAGCGGTCGTACCCTAGATCCCATTTTTCCAATGTGCCCGGACGAAAGTTTTCGATGAGCACATCCACCGTTTGGATCAGTTCCAGAAAAATGTCTCGCCCTTCTTCTTGACGAATATCCAGCGTAATTGATTTTTTATTGCGCGATAACCCCGGCCATCTCAATGGTTCGGTTCCCCTCCAGGGCCCAACAGATCGAAGCGTGTCCCCGGTTCCAGGGAGTTCCACTTTGATAACTTCAGCTCCCAAATCTGCCAATAATGTTGCACCATAAGGGGCGGCAATCATCGTCGATACCTCAAGAATGCGAATTCCGGTTAAAGGTCCGAAATTAGGCTGGTTCATAGTAACTCCTCCACTTATGTATTCTCATATGGTTCATAGAATGAACCATCGGTTCACTATCTTGTTAAAAATGTACGGGTATCAGCTTAGATACCCCAACTGGTAAGAGATTTGATGTGCTGTCTCCACAATTTCTTTTTGGTACTCTTTCCTCTTTTCCTCGGTAAATCGAAAGGAGGAACCTGACACGCTTAAAGCGGCAATCACTTCTCCCTTATTGTTGTAAATTGGCGCAGAGATTGAAGACAGGCCCTGTTCCCGTTCTTCAATACTGACGGCAAACCCGTTTTCGAGAATTTGTTTCACTTCTCCAGGATTCATTCTTTCTATCGATGGCTCTATGTTCCGATAAACAATGAGCAGTTTTCCCGCTGATCCACGATCAAGCGGCAAGTAATCGCCTATATGAATGGCAGGCTGCAGGGTATGGTGACTTTCCACGCGCTGAACGCACATCCGTTGTTTGTCGATTACAATATACATCGATACGGTTTCCTGGGTCCTATCACGAAGGTCTTTCATTAATGGCAATGCAACCATACGAAAATCAAGATTTGACAGGAATACGTTGCCCAACCCCAGCACTTTTGGACCCAAGCGATAGGTATGATTTTCGTCGTGCTGAATAAGGTATCCTTTGTTTTCTAAAGTTCGTGCCAATCGTAAGACGGTAGCTTTGGGCAAATCAAGAATGCGTGATAATTCTGAAAGCCCTATCTCTTTGCGTGCCTCAGTAAAACAATCCAGTAATTCCAAAGCCCTTTCAACTGAGCGTACATTTTCCATGAGAAAACCCCTCGGTTCACCAGGTGGTACATTGGTTCATTTTTCTAATTCTTGTATGTATTCTATTGTAAAAGGTATTAGGATGTCAATAGATATTAGAAGAATTGCTGCACATAAAAAGAGCAAGCCGTCAAGGTTTGCTCTTTAAATCAATGTGAGTCCCCTGTTTTTTCTCCAGGAGGGCCGTCGTCCTTACCAATACTAGAGGTTTTTCTTTTGCATAGCTTCCTCTATATGGCCACTCCTTCTATTTTCAAAAGGGCGAGCGTGGATAGTATGTACTTAACCTCATATTCGACTAAATTTTTCCCTGGCCCCGATAACAAGCCAAGTGACCAGCACAAACGGCATCGTCAATGCCGGGAGTCCATAAGGCTGAAGCCAGCTGCTGAGACCGGCTGTAACAGGTACTGTGAAGACGGCGGCAAGGATGCCGATCAGGCCAGTCAAACGATGACCGGAGCCAAACACTGCTGAAACCGCCAGAATGGTCAGCACCGCATTATACCCGTATAACCCCAGGTTCAAAAAGGTGATTTCCGTTTCCAAAAAATACGCTGTCACCCAAGCGACAACCGTTCCGATGACAGCATAAAGCCCCAACCTCCAGCCAGCCCAAAAGATCCCGATGAGGATCAGGATACTGGCCCATATGTTTTGCTGAAAATAGACTTGCCCAATGCCGTCAATCAAGCCATCCAGCAGCTGAATCGTACCTTCCCGGTGAAATTCCACGCGCGAGAGATCCTGCGGGACCAGACTCTCGCTTATTTTGAAAAAGCCCAAATGATACGGGGATAGCAGCAATAACCACGTCAGGAGGATATACGGCAATGTCAGTACCGGAATAGCAGAATTGCGGGCGACGTACATCATCGCCGCAGTAATGAACACACTTGCCGCAGCACCTGCGAGAGCAAGCCACCATCGATGGCCACCGGCCAAATTTAAGGAAAGGGCGAGACCGGTAAGGACAGCGTTATATCCGAAAAGCCCCTGCATCACGGCAGTCCTGTCGGCCCCGCAGGCATGCCCAATCCAGGTTCCCAACAAGGCGCAAGCCAATGTAATGATCCCCATCTGGTAATTGGCAAAGGTGATCCCCGCAAGAACGAATAACCCTGTGACCGCATTTTCAATCAGGATCACTTGGGATATCCCATTCAACGTGGAGCGAACCCACGGAAGCGGCCCGGATTCGTATGTTTGACGTTCATCTCTGGTTAGAATTTGTCATCCCTTCTTCTTCTTGATGAAGCAGTCATCAAGCATTTTCTCTGCAGCGGAATGGAAGGTCTAATACTTGCGCAAAGAGACCGGCCCTCTGTCAAACCACTGTTCACGTATCATGTGTTGACAAAGTGCAAAAACCTGCTCGATATCCTGTGTGGAGCGACCCAACACGCGAATGGTAAAACCTGGGACACCCAGCATGGAGAGACCAATCTTTACCGGCGGCGTGCCGGACTCAAGCAGGCTGCATATCCGATCAAAAAAATCGGGGTTGGTTTGCTCCCCAATGACAATCATCGATCCAAAATGCGTATAACCCTCAAGCAGCCCCATTCCTTCCAGCGCACTCTCGCCCGGACACAGCCTCAGGTGGTCGAAGACGGCGAGTTCATCATCCAAATAGATTTGGGTTTTCAGCTGGAGCCAATCATAGCGAAACCATGTGCCGTCAGGGGACCACCCCGGAGTAATGATCTCCGCGTACACGATACCAGCTCCGCGCTCCATCCGCACGACCGTTTGCTGTCGAAAACGGGCATGCTGATAGGCGATAATCGGATCGGGAAGAAACTCCAGAAAGCTCCCTTTTTTCAAGGTAATGACCGTATCCTGCAGAACGGGCTGCTTCAGCGTTTTGTATATTTTGGTTGACGATTGGGTTGTCAACAACATGTGGGCGCCTTCATCCAGGCAGATCTCCGTCAGATACCGGTCCCCGTCTACATAGCCCCCGCCGGGATTCATGAGGTAAAAACAAGGTTGTCCGGTATTGTCCAGATAAACAGGCTGGGTAATCTTAAAAGCTCCGCGATAGTAGGAGTCGTAAGGGATCGTCTTATCCCGCTTGTGGAAAACCGCCAGCCGCAGATAGCCTGTCAAATTTTCCATCTTAGCGGAGACCGGACAACATCGCATTTTCTTTGATCCACGTGACGACATCCTCCAGCCCAACCTCTTCTTTCAGGTTGGTAAAAATAAATGGCTTCTCGCCGCGAAACTCTCGCGTGTCCGATTCCATCACTTCCAGGCTGGCGCCGACATAAGGGGCCAAATCGATTTTGTTGATAATAAACAGATCGGACTTGATCATGCCTTGACCGCCTTTGCGCGGAATCTTTTCCCCCTGCGCTACGTCGATAATGTAGATGGAAAAATCGACCAGCTCGGGACTGAAAGTGGCAGCCAGATTATCCCCGCCGCTTTCCACAAAGATAAGTTCAACGTCGGCATGCCGCCGCTTTAATTCTTCGATCGCGGCAAAATTCATGGAAGCATCTTCTCTGATGGCCGTATGCGGACAGCCGCCTGTCTCTACACCAATTATCCGGTCAGACGGCAGCACCCCATTCTTGATCAGAAATTTGGCATCTTCTTTCGTATAGATATCATTGGTGATGACAGCCATGCTGTGATCGTTGTGCATAAAGCGCGTCAGTTTTTCCACCAGCATGGTTTTCCCGGCTCCCACAGGACCACCGACTCCGATTTTTACCGGACGCATCTTTAATCTCCCCTTTCCTCGAAGATTCCTGATTACGACATAAACAGGCGAATGTTGAGGCGTTCATGCCTCATTTGTGCCAATTCAAGACCTGGCGAGACTGCTCCGAAATCACCCAGGTCTAAGCGTTGTATCTTATTTTGCGCTTTCAGCAAATGGGCGTGGAGCGCCTGAAACAAATGCTGTCCATCGGTTTGCCCCAGCGGTATCCCCCGCACGCCATTCTGGATCAAGCTGGCTGTCGACGAATACAAATAGGACAAAACGGCAAGGGATCCAGGAATTTGCAGATGATGGGCGATCACCGCAAACACAATCGCGGGATGACCCTTGGATTGGCCTGCCTTCATTCGTTCCAGATACACGGCGAGGGATGAAGAAGGGTACAGCTTCACCCCAAGCTCTGCCATTCTCTCTCCGATCCTGCTGCTGCCTTCCCTTGCTTCGCGGGGCATATTCTGCGTGTGAAGCAGGCGGTCAAGTATCCAGAGCTTTTCCACCTGCTTCTGCTCCAGCGCTTCGTAGGCAAGCCGGCACGCCAATCCGTCGACATGAGTCAGCTGCCCATGGATATAGACCTCCAACCACTGCGCAAATGTTTGCTTGTCCGTCACCTTGTCGTCTTGGATGTACGTCTCCAGACCGAAAGAATGGCTGAATGCCCCGGTTGGGAAGTTGGAATCACAAAGCTGCAGCAGGGGTAACAAATACTCATCCATGGCTGTGCCCGACGTGTCGGAAAGCATTTTTTACCTTTACTTTTTCACGAGCATAGGGGATATTCTCCTCATCCAACATGGCTTCAACCAGGTAATCGTATTGGACAAGCATGCGATCCTCCTGAAACTGCGCCGGCAGGTGACGGTTGCCCAATTTGTGCGCAACCTCCCCCATCTCCTGCATGCTCCGCGGACTGATCACCAGCAGATCTTCGGGAATCACTTCAATGACGATCATCGATTCATCGTCCATGTAGAGGACATCGCCGTCCATAAGGTCCCTCGGTTCACGCAGGGATATGCCCAGCTCTCTACCGTGGTCGGTGACAACCCGCTGAATCCGCTTGACCAAATCGTCGCTGTGCAAATACACCTTCTCCAGATGACGGTTGCGCCTGTCATCGATACGCACATGTTCCAGATCACTCAGGATTTGTTCGATAATCAACAGAATCCACCCCTTAAAATAGGAAATAGCGCTGTGCCATGGGTAAAACATCAGCCGGCTCACACGAAAGCAATTGGCCGTCAACCTTCACTTCATACGTTTGCGGGTCTACCGTAATGTTCGGGGTTTCGGCATTATGCTTCATGTCCTTCTTGGACAGATTGCGGATTCCAAACACCGGAAGCACTCGCTTTTGCAAGCCCAATTGTTTGTGCACCCCGTTATCAAACGCCACTTTCGATACAAACGTAATCGAACAGGAGGACAATGCCTTTCCGTAAGATGCAAACATCGGCCGGTAAAGAACCGGCTGCGGAGTCGGGATTGAGGCGTTCGAATCTCCCATCACGCTGTGGACAACCATGCCGCACTTCAGGATCATCTCAGGCTGTACGCCAAAAAAGGCGGGATGCCACAGCACCAGGTCGGCCATTTTCCCTACTTCAATCGAGCCTACATAGGAGGAAATGCCATGCGCGATCGCCGGGTTGATCGTGTACTTGGCTACATACCGTTTGACCCGGTTATTGTCGCCAATCCCGGTATCCCCTTCCAGCTTGCCACGCTGGAGCTTCATCTTGTCGGCAAGCTGCCAGGTGCGAATGATGACCTCCCCGATGCGCCCCATGGCCTGGGAGTCAGAACTCATAATGCTGAGTACGCCCATGTCGTGCAGAATATCCTCCGCTTCGATCGTTTCCTGACGAATCCGAGAATCGGCGAATGCGATATCCTCCGGTACCTTCGGGCTCAAATGATGACAAACCATCAGCATGTCAATGTGTTCATCGAGCGTATTGATTGTGAATGGCTTTGTCGGGTTTGTTGACGCGGGCAGTACGTTGGGATGTGACGCCATTTTGATAATATCCGGAGCATGCCCGCCCCCTGCCCCTTCCGTATGGTAGGTATGGATGACCCGGCCATTGATCGCCGCTATCGTGTCTTCCACAAAGCCAAATTCGTTTAATGTATCGGTGTGGATCGCCACTTGCACATCAAATTGATCTGCAACACGCAAAGAATGATCGATAACCGAAGCGGTAGCTCCCCAATCCTCGTGTACTTTCAACCCGATCGCTCCCGCCCAGACCTGTTCGGTAAGTGCCGGAATCGAAGAGGAGTTTCCTTTTCCGAGAAAACCCAGGTTGATCGGCAGACCCTCAGCAGCTTCGAGCATCCGATGGATGTTCCACTCACCTGGCGTACATGTTGTCGCTTTTGTACCCTCCGCAGGTCCTGTTCCGCCGCCGATCATGGTAGTGAGACCTGCGGATAACGCTGTTTCCACCTGGCCCGGACTGATAAAATGAATATGTGTATCAATTCCGCCGGCCGTTGCAATTAACCCTTCGCCGCCAATAATCTCCGTACTCGCGCCGATGATAATATCCACGCCATCCATGAGCAAGGGATTTCCCGCTTTGCCGATTCCGGCGATTTTCCCATCCAAAATCCCGATATCCGCTTTATAAATTCCCGTGTAATCGACGATCACCGCATTCGTGATGACCAGATCCATCGCACCTTCGCTGCGCGTCGCCAAAGGGTGCTGCCCCATGCCGTCGCGAATCGATTTCCCGCCGCCAAATTTGCACTCGTCACCGTAATGGGTGTAATCCTTTTCAATCTCAATAAATAAATTGGTATCCGCCAAGCGAATCGCATCGCCCGTCGTGGGGCCGAACAAATCAGCGTAGTGCTTTCTCGATACGCGAAAACTCACCTTCCTCCCTCCTTGTCCAATGGCCCATCCGTTTTGTTATTCAAGCCGTATACACGCCGTTCCCCGCGGAATGGGACAACCTCCACGTCTTTTGCATCGCCAGGCTCAAACCGAACCGCTGCACCTGCCGGAATGTTCAAATGCATGCCAAAAGCCTTGTCCCGATCAAATTGCAGCGCAGCGTTCACCTCAAAAAAATGGTAGTGAGAACCCACCTGGACGGGACGATCCCCTTTATTCAATACAGTAAGCTTGGTCGGTTCTCTGCCTTCGTTGCAAACAATATCGTCGTCGCGCAATACGTACTCGCCAGGAATCACGAGAATTTCTCCTTTCAACTTGGGAGCTGTCATTCCCTATGTAATGGGATAGTGAACGGTAACGAGCTTCGTCCCGTCGGGAAACGTCGCCTCAACCTGGATGTCATGGATCATTTCCGCAACGCCCTCCATGACGTCATCACTCGAAAGAATTTCTTTGCCTTCCTTCATGAGATCAGCGACTGATTTGCCATCGCGCGCCCCTTCCATAATGAAATAGGTAATCAACGCGACCGCTTCCGGATAGTTAAGCTTAAGCCCCCTTTCTTTTCGCCGTTTTGCCAGATCTGCCGCGACGACAATCATTAATTTTTCCTGTTCCCTTTGTGAAAGTCTCATAGAATGCCTCCATTGCAGGCTCGCTTATGCGATCATTCATTTCATTTGAAAAAGACGTTACTAATATTTCCCATACCAATTTCTTCTATGCACTGCCCTTCCAAAATAAAAAACACCTCCCTGTCATCGAAGGATCGATGACAGAGTGGTGTTTCGGGTCATCCGGGCATGTGACGTATGATTACCCCTGTTCTTCCCACCGCTTCTCTATGTTGAAGATTTTCCACGCTCCATAGGATATGAGCCAGGCAGCCGCAAAAAGGATCACTAACGCATACCCGATTTCTCCAAAATCAAGCTCCTGAACCCAGTTCCAAAAGCCCCCCGACCATCCCAGCTTGGAAGCCAGCACCTGCGCTAACTCCACCGTTCCAATAATAAGGGCCGCCAGTACGGAAATTCCGGTAACGGTCAGGTTGTAGTACAATTTTCGCAGCGGGGTATGAAACGCCCACCGATATGCTGTTGTCATAAACACGCCATCTGCGGTGTCCAGCAGGCTCATCCCGGCCGCGAACAAAACGGGCAGCGACAAAATCCCGATAAATGGTATGGCGTTCTGCGCAGCTCCTGCGGAGATCGACAGCAGCGCAACCTCACTGGCGGTATCAAACCCTAATCCAAACAGGAAGCCAAGCGGATAGACGTGCCAGCTCCTGGTCACAAAACGCATGAGGGGACCGGCAAAGCGTGCGATCAATCCTCTTGCATGCAGCAGCCTCTCAACCTCTTGATCATCTGTTTTCTCCTTCCGCATCCGCGTAAACAGTTTCAGGAGATCAAAGAGAATGAGCAGATTGACGAATCCGATGATCATCAAGAAGCTGCCCGAAACCGTCATGCCAACGATTTCCCCGATTTCTCGCAACTGCGGCAATTCGCTCTGTACCCAAGAGACAGAAATCGCCAACAAGACTGCCAGTAGAAAAACAACGGTAGAATGTCCCAAGGAAAAGTAAAATCCTACACCCTCCGGTTTTTGTTTCAGCTGCACCAGCTTCCGTACCGTATTGTCAATCGCGGCAATGTGGTCGGCATCAAACGCATGCCTCATCCCTAACGTATAGGCCAGAAAACCCAATCCCCAGAACAACGGATGATCGCGGGAAACGACCAGCATCCCCAGAAAGCCAATGATGTGAAGCAGCGCAATGACAATCCCGTAGCCAAGCCAGCCAGGCTTCTTGCTTTTTATTGTCTGTTGCATTGGGTCCCCTCCCCTCTTTTTACACCCATGTCTGATTATATTGCATGTGCGGCTCTGTTTATTTCTTGATTGGAGAAAAATATGAGTTGGGGTGGGATGGCTCTTCTTATCCACATTGCATTTCACAAACGACAGAGTCAAATCGCTGTTCAGCGAGGTCGTCCTCACGGATCCAAAAGTAGATTCTGCCGACGTCTCCCCACATAACACCCGTTTTCTCTTCTTCGGAATCGATTTGAAGCAGCAGCCGCCACTTCGTTGCGGATTGCACAATGGGCCGACAGGCGTCTGGATCGCGCAGCGTCTCATAGGAAATCCCTTCCTTGATAACCTCGCATGAAACCTGCATGTCGCCTTGGATCTGATCAGGGTGACCGAGTAAACGGTTCACATAATCTTCGAAACGCCGGCGTTTGTGAAAACGATGCAGAAAGACCTCCCAGTACTTATTGTAAGCTTCGCGGTTTCCGTTCCGATCAAGCCCCATGCTCTCAAGGTAGGCTGATTCTGATGCCGGTACACATAGATCTGCGGTGAATGATACGCGATTCGGTTTCAAGGTGGCTTCTTCAGGCAGATCTGCTGGGCGTGATCTGCGCTTCAGCCCGTTTAACTGCTCTGTACGAGTGTAAATGACACGGCACGTTCCCGGGTCTCCGTACAAATCTTCGCCATCATACAACAAGAAGAATGAAAGCAGTCCACTCGCGGGAAGTAGTGAAGGCGAGGGCAGCTCTGCCAGATTGATCTGGGCGATAAAAGACTGATCGAACCCCTTCCATGCAGGCCATTCGACGTTCCCCGGCAAATCCGGGCTGCCACCGACTTTGCTTGCGCCAATGTGAATACCTTCATCATCATCCGGCTGTAAGTGGATCTGAAAGGACGGGAAGATCAACGGCCCGATCCTGTCTTTATATGCTTCTAATCCGGATTCGACGAGCAAATCTACGATTTCTTTCTCGTTCATGATACCCTCCTACTTTGCCACCCCCTCGAATTTTTATCGTGTAACCCTAAGGTTTTTCCAATGTTTATTCCAGGGGAGCACTTCACCTTTGGACAAATTCCGCCGGACTTATCATCCAGCGTGATTTTAATCATTTATAAACTGTTCAATAATCCTATTGAATTTCTCGTCATGCTCCCAAAACATCATATGACCTCCCAGCACTTTTACCGCCGATTTCGGAGCATGCCGTTCCACAAATCTTTTTGCTTTATCTGCCCAGTGCTCTGCTATGACGGTTAGGGTCGGCACAGATTCACTTGCCAGTTTGGCTTCTTCCCGATAATCAGAGAACATCCCGGACGCAAACAAATTCGCCGCGATGTAATGCGGAGTTTTGAGAGATTGCTCAATGATCCAGTTTAGCTCATGTTCCTCCAGCTCTCTTTGTACCATGACTTCGGCCGCATAAGCAGCAACAAACTCCCGCTGCCTTTCAGAATCCCGCAGATAATGGGTATAGACTGCCGCAATCTCATCAAGCGGCCCTTCCACCCAGTCCTGTTCATGGTTAGTGGAGAGCGGCTTGGCTGACAAATCGATAAAGACGAGTGATTTTAATTTCTTGGTTCCGTGCTGCCTAATATATTCCCACATCGTTAGACACCCAAATGACCAGCCGATCAAGATAACGTCCTTCAAATCCAATACTTCTATTACTTTTGCCAAATCTGAGCCGTGTGTCGCATAATCGTTTCCATGCATCGTAATGGACGATCTTCCATGGCTTCTCGGATCGATTGCTATGACTCTGTTGGTCTTTTGAAAATGTTCAACTTGCTTGTGAAAAACTTCCGTGGTAAACGTCCAACCGGGAATAAAGAGAATGGGATCGCCATTTCCTACATCTTGAACAAATAATTCTACACCGGGTTCTACTTTTATGTACTTTCCTCCTTGAAGTATAGCCGTCGCCTCCCTTTTTCTGAATAGAAAAACTTATCAATTCATAGTTCTAGCCATTTTGTAAAAACCCCTTTTGAGCTGAATAATCGACGATACATTCTCCTTAGGTCTGGTCTGGCTTGAAAAATCCCGCCTTTTACTTATCCTACATGTGAAGCTTCCTCTTTGATGTTAATGGCTACCGAATAAATCAGTCGAATCGAAAAGAACCCAAGCATGTCTATACTTGAGCTCCAACAAAACAGGTGGCTTTATTCAAGAATTACTTATGAGCAACACACAGCACTCCACATGCTTCGCTTAAGCCTTCAGGTTCACTCCCGTTCAAGCCCTTTTCCGTTCACTCGATGGCTATCGATTAACTGTAAAACCCACTTTTCATCAAATCGGAGCTTTTCCAACCGATGCCGGAAAAAGATCAGAATATATTGCTGTTCCCCATCGGGAATCCGCTCATCCTTGCTCGCATACTCCAACCGTTCTTCCTCATGGCGGATTTCATACCGCAGGTAATCCTTGTATTGGTGTAAAATTAAAAACTGCAATTCCTTACTGATCAAATCAAAATTCTTCAGTTTTGTATAAAAATGCAGCTCGTAATCCGGCGAATATGGAATCGGTTCTTCCATCAACCGAAAAAAACGCATTCTGCCTTCATCTGTGAGTTTATAAATCTTTATCTTTTTTCCTCTTCCCCGCCTGGCGCCCTCCGGTTGTTCATCGGGAACTTGTTCGATCAGCCCGTCTGCAAGCATCCCATGGATAAGCGGATAAAGCGCCCCCCAGCTGACTTTTCGCGTAGGTCCAACAATTGCATTCAAAATCTGATGCAGCAAATAGCCGTGCATCTGGTTATTCATCAATTCCCCGAGTATGAACAATTCATTCAAGCGACAGGCCTCCCTTATAGGTTTCACTGCTTTTAATCAACAACAGTATAACATACGGCTGCCTGAAAACGGAAAAGCCGCGGTTGTCGCGACTTTTCCGATTCCGTTCTATCGTTTGCTCCTCTGTCACGCCGACTGCTGCGTCATCACGGGCGCCAACGCCCCGGCACCGAATCCTTGCAAGGCCCGGAACCAAATGAGCTCCGCCATCGACTGTGCGGCCCCGCACAAGATGGAACCGAGCACGAACAACCCGATGCCGACGGTGAACACGGCTTTGCGTCCGAACAAATCGGCCAACTTGCCGAAAATGGGCGTCGCCACGCAAGTGGTCAACGTATAAACCGCGAACACCCAACTGAACAGGGTCTCGCCATGCAAATCCGTGATCATGTGTGGCGTTGCGGTGGCGACGACAGTCGCGTCCAACGCGCCAATAAACATTGCCGCCAGCAATCCGGCAACGACCATGTTGACGCTGGTTTTCGGGGCTGCGCGGAAGACGCCTCCTTGTATTGTCTCTTTTTCTCTTATTGGCTTAACGATTACAAATCAAGTAGAGGGTGTTGCCGTCAGGATCACTGAAGTGTACGACCTGGGCCGCTTTGCCTTCTACAGCATCATGGAATTCAACGCCGCGGGATTTCAGTGTCTCGATGGCTGACTCTAATTCATCTACCTCAAACCCAATAGACATGCTTCCCGATTTTCCCGGTTGAGAATCTTGTTCTCCGGCAAGATGCAGGAGTCCAATCGTCAATCCCGGTGCTTCGATCTGCGCAAAATGCCCATCCCCTTCGTGTTGCAACTTCAATCCTAGGGTTTCGACATAAAATTGTACTGCCTTTTTTAAATCCGCTACTATCACAGTCACATTGCCACTCTTGAACATAGCATATTCCTCCTTTTTGGTTTGATCGGCTTTATTATATCAAAAAATTATAATCAGTAAACATGTTTTTTTGTTATAAAGATATGGATATTCCGTCCACAAGCAGAACCTCCGTTCCTTCTCCAGCCATATAAAAAGAGAATGCCCTAAAAGGCGCTACATCCTGCGGAACAACCAGCCGCAAACCAAGTCCGTTCCCCCCTTTGATAAGCCAGATTACGTGATTAAATAATGCAGAATTTGTTTTGGCTGAACATAGACATTTCCGGCCGATGTTTGGAGGTATCGGTTGCAGGGGGTAATAACGATGGCTGAAAAGGCATCAAGCAGCTTAAAGTGAAAATATGAGCAGCATCCAGGGGCTAGTCGTATTAACAATGTCCTGGCCGTTTTATCTAGTGAAACATGTCTACAACATAAAAAGACCACCCTGATCAGGTGGTATCTTCGCATGTGTATGCTCTTCCATGACCTTCCGTGGAGGTTAGCCCATTATACGACTGAAATAGGTAACTTGCTGAGAACGTGTTTCCCCCAACTCCATATGATGTAGCGAAGGCACACAAGGGAGGGGAGCATATCATGGGATGTTTTGAAGCCTTTGATGATTTTCTCGTGGTTCTGGTGCTGTTTATTCTCCTGGTAATCGTCTCCACTAGTTTCTGCAACTAACCATTTTTCTTCCTTTTGCAAAGAGGCTGTCCCAAGTCATGAAAATGACTAGTGGATAGTCCTCTTTCCATCCCCCCATTTAACGCCCCATACATTCATACAGTTTTTTTGCTTCACAAAACAACCCCATCTTTTTAAGCTCTTTACATATGAGTTCGAGAGAAGAAAGATCCGCTATTCCTTCCGATTGATAATCACGGATCAGAGCAAGCTTTGTTTCCGTTTCTGACGTATCAAAAAACGCTTGGAGCAGTTCCAGATCATCGTAGGGGATGTCATCGTGACTCCACGGATGAGGTTTATCATTTGTTCCAACTCCATTCGGCCAAGCGGCGACCCCTAAACCATCCCTGGTTTTGATTGCGATTTGCTGCTGCCGTTCTGCACGAAGTTCTTTCATATATTGAAATGAATTCGGTATAAATGGCAGTCCGAATTTCTCCCGGGCCGTTTTTGCAACCAGCTCTCTTTGCTCTTTCCATAACCGATGATCAAAGTATTCAGATGTATTGTCTTCCTCTTCTGCTCGTCGCCTATAGTCTAAATACCTTTCTTCGGAATCAAAGTCGTTTAAGAGGGCTCCTGTATCAAACAATTGGATTGAAAAAAAATCATGAAGGTTTCGTGCTACCAATCGAACACAATTGCCAAAATCCATGGGGGAAATACAAATGACGGGAGCCTCTTCTAATTTCGTAACGGTTCCGAAATCAGTAAGCAAGGCATAATGAATGCCATCCATTCCTGTCCCCGCGAACGTGATAGAATCTATCGGCGAACAGGAATACCCTCCATTGCCATCCCCTTGAATGCCGAGAAACAGTCCCGACGGCGTTTCCAGATAGGGTACCTGATCAGCCATTTCTTTTTCCCATTGCATGATTTCTTTTAATAGCGCTGGTATCTCATACGAGACATCCGACATGACGTTCCCCCGCTTTCAACTGAATTCATCATGATATCGTTAGATTGATTCAATCTTACCACTATCTGTAATATTCTTCCTATCTTTTTTCATACCTGTTCTGAAAAATCCACCTTGTAAATCCGTAAGAATAGGCGAGAGCGGATCGTAGATTTCACCTCCACAATCCGCTCCCCTTCCCTGCAGCTGCTATTCAACTTACTGAATCACCGCATTTCCGGTTATCGCATCGATATTGATCGTTTTATCGGCATACGCCTTGTCGCCCATCGGAACGTAAATCAGCTTCGGTATCCCCTGCCCCGCTCCTTCGACTCCTTTGATCGTATAAGCCAATTGAAGCGGCAGATGGGCCAAATACTCTTGCACCGCTTTCTCAACAGGCACCACCCTGCTCTTGTCAGGCAATGCAGCCTGTTCCCGCAGTTCTGTTCGGTTTACGAATCCGATTGCTTTACCTGTCGATGGATCGACCTCTACAATATAGGCTTCAATCGGATATTGCTCAAGTACCGGCACGCCGTCATGACTCTTGATAAATTCAAACTCCCAGCTGCCCGACGATACCGGATTTGCCTCACCCGATCTGATGATTTGGCTCACCTGCACTTCTGTTACACCGGGATCAACGTACTTCTCGAGCAACCGAACCGCTTCCTTGAAGGCATCTTGCTCGGAAACGGTATTTTTTGCATTGGCTCGCGGAACCGAGATTTCCTTGACCTGCCCAGTCCCGGCATCGACGGCGACCCCAATCCGCTTCCCTTCTTTTGACTGCCACAAGAACATTTTCTGTTTGCTGCGCAACCCATTTTCCTCCACATGTTCGCTGAATGGTAAGTCCCTTACATCTACGCCCATTTCCTTCGCCAGCAAACTGGCGGCTTCTTCCTTCGTTTTGACAATTACCACTTGGTTTGATTTCCCGCCATTGAGACTGATCGGTTCATGCGTAGCAAGCTGATCGTAAGCAAAACCGTTACTGCCGGTTCCATACTGTATTTTTCCCGTTGCCGCATCGATATACCAATAGAGGGACCGGGGTTCGCCCATTTGCGAAAAGCCGACTGCCGGTGTGTAGTCGAGCATCGGTCGAACCTCCACGGCCTTTTGGGATTGCGGATCACGCTTGATCACCGCATGCTCGATGTAACGCAGCTTCATGTTTTTGGCCAATTCTGCCTCGGCAACCTGCTTGGATACCGCCGTTGCCTGATTCGGCAAAGCGGAGAGATCGTAGGTATCTGCGCGTTTGCTGTATTGGCGTACGCGGCCCTCTTTGTCCACAGCAACGTGAAGGGTGTCCTCCAAAACAGGAATTCCGTTGTAATAACGCATGTAGTCGGTGATGGTGGACGTTCCCGTTTCCCGATAATTTTTCCAGTCGTCTCCGAGCACGCTTTGCAAAAACCGGTTTGCCCGTTCGATCGCCACCGATTTGGGCGCCCATTCGACCCGTTCATCCTGATCCCTTGAATTCTCGACGTTGTAGCTCCGGAGCACGTTTCCTTTTCCCTCCGTGCCGATAAAGACCGTACTCCCTTGCTCGTCCGCATTGGCCAACGCGAGCGAGAAGCCCGCAGCACCTGCTTCCTTGTTCGCCAATACGGCGTCCGTTCTTAGCTCAGGCAGCACTTCCTGAAGCTTGGTCAGCATCGTTTGCTCGCTCTTGTTCACCTGTCCGTACGAAACAATGCGGCCTTGGCCGTCCACCCATACCGAAATATCTGTAAACGGCACCGCTTTCCCGTTATTCACCTGCTTGTAGGTCACATAGATTCCTTTTGCATCCAGATCCAGAAAGCCATTGTGCGGCCGCACGATTTCACCGGCAGCAACCTCCTGGTATTGCCCGCTGTTCTCACCGAGATATGCTTTCAGGAAAGCAGCCGCCTTTTCCCTTGCCATCTGCTCGGTCGGTTCATTCTCGCTGCCCCTTTCAGCAAACCACTTGAACACCTCCAACTCGCCGGTGTCCTTGTTGACGGCTGCCTTGGCATACACTCCGTCTTTTTTCAGCAAAACTGCGCTGATCATGTTCCCCGTCGTTCCTTTGATTTCGATCTGGTAGCTGCTCAGTTCAGGAATCGCTTTTAAGAGCGGTGCCAAGGCCTTTTGTAACGTGGCATTGGCTTTTTGCTCCGACAGCGCAGCCGCTGATTGTTGCAATTGATCCTGAAGCCCTGATGTCGTCGGATTCCAAAGGCTAAACCCTACGGCCAGGCAGGCAACAGCTGCCGTTGCCATATAAACCTTACGATAACTTCTCCCGCTTCGCTTGGCGGCCTGATCGAGGATTTTCTTTTCCAGTTCGGGAGTAAACCGCACATCCTTCACCGCTGCCTTGCTCGCCCCCCGAACCGCTTGACGAAACTCTTTATCTACATCCATTCTAAGCCCTCCTTTTCTACCAGCAATTTGAACTGCTTGCGAGCCCGATGCAATTTTGTGCGTACCAGTTCTTCTGATATGTCCAGCACCTGCGCGATTTCCCGAATCGTCAAATCCTCGTAATAGTGCAGCACAATCACCTGGCGATACTGCGGCAGCATCGCCATCACCCGTTCCGCCATCTCTTCCTTGGTCAGTTTGCCGATCACCACGTCCTCGACACGCTCATGGTTCTGCTCATCCGGAACGCTTTCTTTTTTAAACGTAGAAAAGATTTGGCGAAAGGACCACGACCGCAAATATTTTTTTGACTCATTGATCGCGATGCGATACAGCCAGGTCTTTATTTCACTTTCTCCGCGAAATGTATGCAGATCGCGAAAAGCCTTCAGAAAAACCTCCTGGGTAATGTCCTCAGCTATATTGCGGTCTTTGACGATGAGGTACGCCAGTTGAATGATCTTATCCCCGTACACTCTCATCAACTGTTCCAAAATGGCCTCTTTCGTCAGCCGAAGCGGCCGATCAGCCTGATTTATATCTTGATACACAATGAACATTCTCCTCCCTGTCATTTTTTCGCATGTCTATTTGATCCATCTGGAGGAAAAACGTGACAGGATTTTTTAATTTCTGGTTGTTTTTATTTTAGCTTTGCAACATCATTGGTCTAATTTAACATGCCGCTTTCCGGTGTGACGATAAAATCATAGAAAACTCCTTTTTTGTTAATCGATGCGGTTACGGTCGGTTTCCCCTGTTTCGTAAATGTATACTTATTGTAAGTACAGGAAACATTGTAGCCTGTCAAATCAATATGGAGGATTTTTTTCGACACGGGATTGGCGGCAGCAATCGCCTTTTCTTTCGTATAGAACGGTTTGGCAAACACTTGCGGCAAGTCTTCTTCCGAAACATAGTTGTCATTACTGAATTCGTTATACGCAGTCGCTGACAAGACTTTCCCTGTTTTTGCCCCGATCATGATGCCGTATGTCCGTTCGCGATCCATGAAGCTCCATACCAGATCCAGGTGTCTTTGCGAATCCTTCACAAGAGTGACTTCCGGCAACAATTCTGATGCTTTTCCGTTCGACAGTGACTGCAGTGCTTTTTGCGCTGTATCTACCGCTTTAGGGTCAATCTGATTGGTATGATAATCCAAAGAAGCAGAGTTGACCTTCCCTGTCGCCGCATCGATGATAACGACTGCGTCTTTCCCCCAGAATTGCCAGATGTTTTCTTTCTCCCAATTGATTCGATCTACCTGATCAATCGTAAATGACTGCTTGCCATCCATGCCTTTCAGCGTGCTCATGACCGTATTTTGCAAATCGGCATCCACTTCGCTGAACTTGAATATCACTCTTGCAGAAACGACTTTTCCCTCGTTCTTGGTAACCAGAACCTCGCCTCTGTTGTCTTTGGCAGAGATCACCCAGCAATCGGGATTCATCCCGGTTATCTCATTCAGTTCGATCGTTACATTACCCGCCAGCTTTTGCATGGCCTGCTTGGCGTCTTCTACGACTTTTTTGTCCAGTTGTGCGAGGGTCTTCATTGGTTCTGGGGCTGTTTGGGGCTGGTTGGCTGCGTAAACGAATACCGACATGCTTGTGAATGGCGCTGTTGCTGACAGGAACAATGTCATCATGCTAACGGCTAGAAGTTGTTTTTTCATTTTGTTTTACTCCCCTTCTGTTTTCAGTTCATTTATTTGATCCAGCTAGAGGAGTTTCGTGTCAGTGATTTTGGTTTTTTTGCAGGTAGAAAGAAAAATGCCTCCCTCGGGAATCCGTTGGAAGGCTTGAAAAGTCGTTATACTTGCATTGGAGGAACTCAATCATATTCAAACTGTAATTTCCACTTTTAACGAAATCAGACTTTTTTATTAAAAACACAGGTGCAATAAATGCCTCATCTTTTTTTCCGTCTTTATTCTTATTCCATTGCCTGTTGTTAAAAAAAGTATCTAACGCTTCTAAAATGGAGCTTTTCCCAACCCCGTTGTTAACAATATACATTGAATATCTATTCTGAAGGTCGCTACAGATAGGAACGAAATATAACCCTTGATATATTTTATAATGTCTAATAAATAGCCCTGTTATCATCAATTACCACCCAATTGACTATTATTTTAGACCTATTATATCAAGAGCCTTCTTTTTTAACAAAAAAAAAGAACTAATATTTTCGAACAAAAAAAGTCATCACAGAATTTAAAAACCTGTAATGAGCTTTTGGTATTGTTCTCTTATGTAATCCTTAAATAATTATCTGTTTTTTATTCGACGGGAAAACGCCAAATCCTTTGATTTGTCAAAACTATTATACCAAACATTAGTTTGCATATAAAGGCATTTATTAGGGGAGATTTCTCTCCCCTAACTTCCTATAGTAACCAATCATTAACCATATTTAACTCCCGTAAACACAAAAAAACCACCCTCACCAGGTGGCATCCTCACTATGTATTGGTGGAGGCGGGGGGATTCGAACCCCCGTCCGAAAACAGCGATACATAAGCATCTCCGAGCGCAGTCACTCATTTAAACTTCGGCGACGGATTCGCGGAGTGACGCGCTGACCCGTAACCTAGCCTGATTGATCTTCTTCCTTTGGCCCCAGGCGGAGACCTCCGGCGTATCCCACTAAAGTTGAGCGCTAGTCACGCCACATGGGCGATGGAGTGGTAGCGCCTCACTGGTTATTAAGCAGCGAGAGAAAGTTGTTTGTTGCCAGTTAATGGCTTCCGCGTTGATGACGAGGTCCGCAGCCCCCCGGCTCGCTTCTTATGCTCTACCATCCCCGTCGAATCCAAAACGCCCCCATGTGTAAAAGGGCCTGCTGGAACCTTGGAACAGCAGGGTCAAGAAAAAAGTGTAGGCGAGGATAAAATGAATCATTACCATCGCCTAGTCAATACGTGTATCTTCATAAACCTGCCTAAGGATATGAAAAAAGTTGTTAGACTATCGATGATGGCTCTACAGCGAAGCCACTGTCGACAGTACAATTACTATAGCATACATATCGCCCTAATTCAATAGCAAGCTATTGCCATCCGGGGAAACGGTCCTAGACTTTTTGGCGTTCCCGCAAAGCCCGCTCCACTTCCCGATTGGCGTCCCGCTTCTTGATGTCCTCGCGTTTATCGTAATTTTTCTTCCCTTTGGCCAGGGCCAATTCCACTTTGGCCCAACCGCCTTTCAGGTAGATGCTAAGCGGTACCAGCGAGTACCCCTTTTCTCGGGTGAGGCCGATCAATTTCAGGATTTCCATGCGACTTAGCAAAAGCTGCCGCGTTCTTTCCGGTTCGTGGTTGAAGCGGTTGCCCTGGGCGTACGGACTGATGTGCACGTTGTAGAGCAGCACATTGCCGTTGTCCACGCGCGCAAAGCTGTCCTTCAGTTGAACGCGTCCCGCCCGTATCGACTTGATTTCTGTACCTGTCAAGGCGATCCCGGCTTCGTAGACGTCTTCAATGTGGTAATCGTGGCGTGCCTTTCTGTTTTGCGCGACGACTTTGACGCCTGCCTTCCCTTTTGACATACGGATCACCTCACAGTAAGAATCGTATCTTATAGTTTAACAAAAATGGCTCCTTTGGGCAAGAATGCACCCGGCTTCGCCTGTCAGACTTTACCGGGCACCGCCCCTATTTCCGCTTCCGCTTGGCCGCGCTGGCAACCTGTTTTTTCTTCCGCTTTTTCGAGCGAACCAGGTCCTCCCAAAACGCCTTTTCCTTGTTCTCACTGCCCTCGCTGCCCGACTCGGCGGCAATCGGCTGGGTAGTCGCTTTGGCTTTCTCCCGGCGTTTGCGCATCGCCGCCGGTTCCCGCTGCTCGTTTTTCTTCCGGCCGTTTCCTTTGCGTCCGCGTTCGGCACTCCGCCCTTCGATCACCTTGGGACGCCGCTCGCCGCGCGGACGGAAGCTGTTGCTCTTTTTCATCCCGACGATCTCGAAGTCGATCGCCCGCTCGTCGAGGTTGACATTGGAGACCCGCACTTTGACCTCGTCGCCGATCCTGTACTGTTTTCCGGTGCGCTCCCCGATCAGGGCGTACATCTTCTCATGGTAATGGTAGTAATCGTCGGTCAGGTAGCTGACATGTACCAATCCTTCGATGGTATTGGGCAGCTCCACGAATATCCCGAATGACGTCACGCCGGAGATGACGCCGTCAAACTCTTCGCCGATCCGCTCCTGCATGTACTCCGCCTTTTTCAGATCGTCTGTTTCCCGCTCCGCGTCAACCGCTACACGCTCGCGCCGGGAAGCGTGCTCGGCGATGATCGGCAGATGTTCGGCCCAATGCGCCTCCCGCTTTTCGCTCATCTTCCCTGTTTCGATCCACTCGCGAATCAGGCGGTGGACGATCAGGTCCGGATAGCGGCGGATTGGCGATGTAAAGTGGGTGTAGAAGTCCGTCGACAAGCCGAAGTGACCCAGGCTTTCCGCGTCGTAACGCGCCTGCTTCATCGAGCGCAGCAGCACCGTGCTGATGATGACTTCCTCCGGCGTTCCTTTCACTTCCTCCAGCAGCTGCTGCAGCGCCCGCGGATGCACCGTATTGCCCTTGCCCCGGACAGAGTAGCCAAAGTTGGTGATAAACTCCATAAAGGCCATCAGCTTTTCCGGATTGGGATCTTCGTGCACCCGGTAGATAAACGGCTTGCGCATCCAGTGGAAATGCTCCGCCACCGTTTCATTGGCAGCCAGCATGAACTCCTCGATAATTTGTTCCGCAACCGACCGCACGCGGAAGCCGATGTCTGTCGGCTCCCCTGCTTCGTTCACGTAGATCTTCGCCTCGCGGAAGTCAAAGTCGATCGCGCCGCGGCTCATCCGTTTAGCCCGCAGTTTCAGACACAGCTCCTGCATCTGCCTGAACATCGGCACGAGCGGCTCGTACTTTTTGATCAGCTCCGGGTCTTCGTCCACGAGGATGCTGCGCACATCGGCGTAGGTCATCCGTTCGTTGGTGCGAATCACACTCAGGTAAATGTCGTGAGAGACGATGTTCGCCTGCCGGTCCAGCTCCATGTCACAGGTGATCGTCAAGCGATCCACCTGCGGATTGAGGCTGCAGATGCCGTTGGACAAGCGATGCGGCAGCATCGGTATCACCCGGTCCACCAGGTAGACGCTGGTGCCGCGCCGGTACGCTTCCTGATCCAGCTCCGAGTTCTCTTTGACGTAATAGCTCACATCCGCGATGTGGACGCCCAACCGGTAGTTGCCGTTTTCCAGGACCTCTAGGGAAACCGCGTCGTCCAGGTCTTTGGCGTCCGCCCCGTCGATCGTCACCATCATGCGGTCGCGCAAATCGCGCCGGCCTTTGATCTCATCGGGAGAGATTTCGTCCGGAGCCGCTTCCGCTTCGGCCAGCACGGCCTCCGGGAACGCCTCCGGCAGGCCGAATTTGCGGATGATCGACAGGATGTCGACGCCCGGATCGTTTTTATGACCCAGGATTTCTACCACTTCGCCCTCTGGATTGGAACGCCCTTCCGGAAAGCGGACGATTTTCACCACGACTTTATGGCCGTCTACCGCTCCGTTATAGGCGGTCTTGGGAATGAAAATGTCCCGTCCCAACCGCTTCTCGTCGGGTACCACAAACGCGTAGAGCCGTTCGTCCTGGAACGTCCCCACCACTTCTGTCGTGCCCCGCTCCACAATCCGGATGATCCGCCCTTCCAGACGGGCGCCGCTGGTCTGTTTTTCGATCCGCGCCAGTACGATATCCCCGTGCATCGCGCTGTTCATGTCGTTGGCGTGGATGTAAATATCCGGTTCATCAGGGGTGTCGGTAATGACAAAGCCAAATCCCTTAGGATGGCTCTGCAAACGCCCCCGGACCAAATTCATCTTCTCCGGCACCCCGTAGCGATTGGTGCGGGTCCGTATCACCTCGCCGCGATCTTCCAGTGCATTTAAGGTCTTTACCAGCTCTTTAAAAGCCTCGCTGTCGGAAATATCAAACGCCTCTTCCAATTCCGTGACCGTCATTGGATGATACGCCTGCATCCGCATAAAAGAAAGAATGTCTTGCTCGTTCATCATTTAGCTCCTTTTCGTGCTCCTCATTTATCGATCATTTCTGCTTCTACCAGTATTATTCGCTCTTTTGGCAGTCGGCAAACGTAAAAAGCGAAAAAGGCAGCAAGTGGTTACTCGCCGCCTTTGTCCGTCCGTATCCAGTTATTTCAAGAAGTACGCCAGCACAATCGCCGAGAGCATGAACAGTACCGCAAAAACAACCGTCAACTTGCTAAGCACTGCGTCAATCCCTCTTGCTTTTTGCTTCCCAACTAACTGTTCGGCTCCCCCGGCTATGGAACCGGCCAGACCCGCACTCTTCCCAGACTGTAACAAAACGACGGCGATCAAGCCGATACTCGCGATCACTAACAAAATCTTTGCAGCTAAAGCCATAGTACTCACCTCAAAATCATTCGAGTTCAGTTCATCTATATCAGAATAAATGTACCATAGTTCCATTCATTCAGCAACCCGGGACATTCAGATGCTCCTATTATAATAGTAGAAACCCGTCAGGAATGGATTTGAAATGCTTGGTTATATTAGGAGCAGGAATAGTTCATGGATGTTCAAAAAACGTAAATGTGTACTTTCTTTGTCTGTTTTCAGCTTGCCTTGCAAGTGTCACCGTTTTGCCGTAAAATTGCATGTGAACCGTTTACTTTTTACTAGGAGGTCTTCATCTTATGGCTGGTAATAACTTCAAAAAAGATATGCGACAAAATGATATTGTCGACTCCGCGAGGGCCTTTTTTACTTCATTCGGTGTTCTGTTTTTGATATTCTTGATCGCACTTGTAGTCTCCTTAGCTTATCCCCAAAAACAAGAAGCTGCTGAAGGTCCTGGCAATGCGGCGACAACTGTCGATCCGGAAAAGGTCTTCCAAGCAAACTGCGCCTCCTGCCATGGCCAGAACCTCGAAGGAATTGTCGGTCCGAAATTGGCTAACATCGGAAGCCAATTGAGCGAAAAGGAAATCTCGGATATCATCCACAAAGGGAAAGGCATCATGCCTCCAGGTATCCTGTCTGATCCGGCAGAAGTTAGTGCAGTAGCGAAATGGTTGTCTGAGAAAAAATAAACCAGCTTACATAGAAATGTCTTTCTGCTTCGGCGGGAAGGCTTTTCTTTCACGAAAAAACGATTGCCCTGTGCACGGAATACCGGGGGCAATCGTTTTTTCATTTTACTCTTGTCCGGCAGAACTCAGCCGATTGACCCGGACCCGGGTTGCCATCAAAGCCGCGACGATACAGATCATGCCTGCAGCGACGAACGCAATCCCGTAACTGCCAAACCACTGGCGCAGCAGACCCGCTTCGTAGGCAGCCACGGAGGCGCCCAACTGATGCGCGACGACGATCCAGCCGTACACCATCCCCACCTGTTCTTTGGCAAAATTCTGGGCGGTGAGTTTGACCGTCGGTGGAACGGTCGCAATCCAATCCAAGCCGTAAAACACGGCAAAAATCATCATATAGGCGTAACCCATATCGAGCGCTTGCGGCAAAAAGATCAGCGACAAACCGCGAAACCCGTAATACCAAAACAACAGCCAGCGACTGTCGAAGCGGTCGGACAGCCATCCCGACAGCGTCGTCCCTACCAGATCGAACAAGCCCATGAAGGCTAAGAGGCCGGCTGCCGTCACCTCCGAGATGCCAAAATCGCCGCACGCCGGGATCAGGTGTGTGCCAATCAGTCCGTTGGTAGAGAAGCCGCAGAAGAAAAAGGTCCCCGCCAAGAGCCAAAACGACCCGCTTTTGAGCGCGATCCGAAGCACCCGCAGCGGCTCGAGGAAGATGTTCCCCGAAAAGGCGGCGGGTCTTGTATGCTCGCTCGCGCCGTAAGGCATCTGTCCGACGTCCTCCGGATCGTTGCGCATCAATACTGCGACGACGGGGATCAGGATAAAGAGGGCAATCACGGCAGTCCAAACCGAATACCTCCAACCCGCTTCCTGAATCACTTTCGCCAACAGAGGCAGAAACAACAGCTGCCCCGTCGCTGCGCTGGCCGTCAAGAGCCCGACCACCGTCCCCTTTCGCTCGACAAACCAGCGATTTGCCACCGTAACGCCCAGTACATTGGCCAGCGCTCCCGTAGCCAAGCCCATCAAGACTCCCCAAAGCAGGTTTAGCTGCCAGAGCGATGTCATCACCGTCGTCAAAGACAGGCCCACAGCCAGCAGCGCCAATGCGAAGACCATCGTCCTTCTGATCCCGAACCGCTCCATCCAGGCAGCGGCAAACGGCCCCATCAGACCGTACAGAAAGATATTGATCGAGACAACCCCGGAAAGTCCTGCCCGGCTCCAGCCGAACTCATCCTCAAGGGGCATCATCAGGATTCCCGGCATCGAACGGATACCGGCTGCAACCAGCAAGGTCAAAAACGTGATCACGACGACAATCCACCCGTAATACATCCCAGGCCGTTTTCCGACGACGCGATTCTGGACTTGCATCAGTTCCTCTCCCTCCTTTGTATACGCGGGACAGAGCAGCATCCCTTATAAAAAAATGTAATAAAAATCATTACAGTTAATCGCAAAAAATTACTCCCCTGCTTTTTCCTCCACCTTTTTGAGGACATCCGCGATCGTAAAGGAACGAAAATACGTTTCCAACTGCTGTTCGGCAGCCAGAAAAATCCCGTCCATCGCTTTCTCAATATTGGCGCCAATCAGACACTGCGGATTGGGATTGGGCCACTTCGGCTTAAGCGAGCCTTCCGACGTCAAGCGATACATCTCCTCCAAGGTGACTTCTGCGGGGTTGCAGTTGAGCTGAAAGCCGCCCTTCGCCCCTTCTTTTGATTTGATGTAGCCGTGCTTGCGCAGCAGGCTGAGCACCTTTCGAACCCGGACCGGATGGACGGAGACACTGGTGGCGATGATGTCGCTGGAAGCCAGACGGCCGGCTGACCTGGCCAGATACGTCAGGCTGTGAACGGCAATGACAAATTCACTGTTCATCCATATCCTCCCGTTCGTAAATGTAATGTAATCATAATCATTACAGTTCTCGCTGTCAAGAAGAACAATTAAAAAACCGGCCTCCCGCACATCGCGGAAAACCGGTCCCTCATGCTTACTTTTTCAGATTGTAGAAAGCAGCCCGGCCGCCGAAACGTGCGGTGTCACCCAACTCGTCCTCAATGCGCAGCAGCTGGTTGTACTTGGCTACGCGGTCCGTACGGGATGGAGCGCCCGTCTTGATCTGTCCGGCATTGGTTGCCACGGCGATATCCGCGATCGTCGCGTCCTCAGTTTCCCCGGATCGGTGGGAGATGACAGCGGTGTACCCGGCGCGCTTAGCCATTTCGATCGCGTCGAAGGTCTCCGTCAATGTGCCAATTTGGTTTACTTTGACCAAAATGGAATTTCCTGTTTGGTTCTCAATCCCGCGAGCCAGACGCTCGGTATTCGTCACAAACAAGTCATCCCCGACGAGCTGCACTTTGCCGCCCAGGCGCTCGGTAAGGGCCTTCCAACCGTCCCAATCGTCTTCGGCCAGACCGTCTTCAATCGAGATGATCGGGTATTTTTGCACCAGTTCTTCGTAGAAGGCAATCATCTCTTCCGTCGTTTTTACGACGCCTTCGCCTTCGAAATGGTATTTTCCGTCTTTGTACATCTCCGTCGACGCTACGTCCAGCGCAAGGAAGACATCCTTGCCAGGCTCGTACCCTGAAGCCTTGATCGCTTCCAGGATCGTCGTAATCGCTTCTTCGTTCGATTTCAGGTTAGGCGCGAATCCGCCCTCATCGCCGACAGCGGTGTTCAAGCCTTTCGATGCCAGTACTTTTTTCAGGGAGTGGAAAATCTCCGCGCCCGTCCGCAGCGCTTCGGCAAAAGAGGAGGCGCCGACAGGCATGACCATGAATTCCTGGATGTCGACTGTGTTGTCCGCGTGCTTGCCGCCGTTTAGGATGTTCATCATCGGAACCGGCAGCGTCTTGGCGTTAAACCCGCCCAAGTAGTTGTAGAGAGAGACTCCCAGGGAGTTGGCTGCTGCATGTGCTACGGCCATCGAGACGCCGAGAATCGCGTTGGCTCCCAATTTCCCTTTGTTAGGCGTTCCGTCCAAAGCGATCATCGCCGTGTCGATGCCTACTTGGTCCAGTGCGTCCATGCCGATCAATTCCGGAGCGATGATGTCGTTCACATTCTTGACCGCCTGCTGTACGCCTTTTCCCAGGTAGCGGGATTTGTCGCCGTCGCGCAGCTCTACCGCTTCATACGCCCCTGTCGAAGCCCCGGATGGAACATCCGCACGTCCCATCGAGCCGTCCTCCAAATACACTTCCACCTCTACGGTAGGATTGCCGCGGGAATCGAGTATTTCACGCGCGTAGATATCCGTAATCATGCTCATGTTTTTTCCTCCTCTTACTGTTCCAGTAATGTCGAACCAGTCATCTCTTCAGGTTGCTTTACTCCCAACAAGTCTAACACAGTCGGGGATAAATCTGCCAAAATTCCGTCCTTTCGCAGCGCAGCGCCTTCCTTGGTGACGATCACCGGTACCGGGAAAGTACTGTGGGAGGTTACCGGGTTCCCCTCAGCGTCGAGGATCAGATCCGCGTTGCCATGATCGGCGGTGATGATGGCAATTCCCCCTTTGGCCACGATCGCGTCGACGACCCGGCCGAGACAGTGGTCCACCGTTTCGACTGCTTTGATCGTCGGCTCCATTTTCCCGGAATGCCCGACCATGTCGCAGTTGGCGAAGTTCAGGATGATCGCGTCGAATTTCTCTGCCTCGATTTCGGCGACGACGGCATCCGTCAACTCCGGAGCGCTCATCTCCGGCTTCAGGTCATAGGTAGCCACCTTCGGCGACGGAATCAAAATTCGCTGCTCGCCGGGAAATTCCTGCTCACGCCCGCCGCTGAAGAAAAAGGTGACGTGCGGGTACTTCTCCGTTTCCGCGATCCTCAGCTGGGTCAGGCCATTCTGCGCGAGCACTTCGCCCAATGTGTTGTCCAGGTTGGCTGGCTTGTACGCCACAAACCCGTCGACGGTTTCGGAAAAATGGGTCAAACAGACAAAGTAAAGCTGCTTGGGACGCCCTTCTCCCCGGTCGAACCCGCGAAAATCATCGTTCGTAAAAGCTTGTGAGGTCTGGATGGCCCGGTCGGGGCGGAAGTTGAAGAAAATGACGGCATCCTGGCTTTCCACCAATGCAACCGGCTTGTCATGCTCGTCGACAATCACTGTGGGCATGACAAATTCGTCCATGATCGATTTTGCGTACGACTCTTTTACGGCCTGAATCGGATCGGTGTAGTGAGGTCCTTCTCCGTAGACCATGGCCCGGTACGCCTTCTCCACCCGCTCCCAGCGCTTGTCGCGGTCCATCGCGTAGTAGCGGCCCTGTACGGTGGCGATTTTGCCGACTCCGAGCTCTTTGCACTTCTCCTGAAGCTGCTGCAGGTATTTCACGGCGCTGTCCGGCGCTACATCGCGTCCGTCGAGGAAGGCATGGACGTATACTTCTTCCAGCCCTTCCCGCTTGGCCAACTCCAACAGGGCGAACAGGTGGTTGATGTGGCTGTGCACGCCGCCGTCGGACAACAGGCCGAACATGTGCAGCTTTTTGCCGTTTTCCTTGGCATGGCGAACGGCGCCGAGCAGCGTTTCATTTTGATAGAAGCTACCCTCTTTGATCGCTTTGGTCACGCGGGTCAAATCCTGGTAGACGACCCGCCCGGCGCCGATGTTAAGATGGCCCACTTCTGAGTTTCCCATCTGTCCTTCGGGCAGGCCGACCGCCAGTCCGCTGGCCTGCAGAGTGGCGTGCGGATATTTGTCCCAGTAGCGGTCAAAATGGGGCTTGTTCGCTTGCGCCACGGCGTTTCCGTACGTTTCGTCGCGCAGGGCAAACCCGTCCAGAATAATCAAGGCAACCGGCTTCGGTCGATTCGCCATCGCTGTTACCCCCTTGCCGCGAGAGCGCCTTGCGCCAGGGCGAGATAGCTGTCTGTTGTCAGGCTGGCTCCGCCGACGAGCGCTCCGTCGATGTCAGATTGCTGCATAAAGCTTGCGATGTTCTCCGGCTTGACACTGCCCCCATATTGAATCCGCACTTGCTCCGCTGCCTGCTGCCCCATCACTTCTGCCACGACCTGGCGAATGAAGGCGATCGTCTGGTTGGCGTCCTCGGCGGTCGACGATCTGCCTGTGCCAATCGCCCAAATCGGTTCGTAAGCGATGACCAATGCAGCCGCCTGCTCCGCAGTTATGCCCGCTAGAGCCGCTGTTGTTTGTCTGCGAACGACTTCTTCCGTCTTGCCGCCTTCCCGTTCTTCCAGCGACTCGCCGACGCAAATGATCGGTTTCAATCCGTGCGACAGGGCAGCTTTTACCTTTTCATTTACCAGCTCGTCTGTTTCCTGAAAGTACTGGCGCCGCTCAGAATGGCCGAGGATCACATAGGCTACGCCCAGCTCTTTCAGCATCAGCGGACTGATCTCGCCGGTAAAGGCTCCCTGCTCGGCGAAGTGCATGTTCTGCGCACCCAGCTGATAAGGGCTTCCCTTCAGCAGCTCACCTAGCGCTGCCAGAGCCGTAAACGGCGCGCAGATTACTTTTTCAACGCTGTTTGCCGGGTCGTCGGCAGGCAATTGCCGGGCGAATTCTGCCGCCTCCGCAACGCTTTTGTACATCTTCCAGTTGCCAGCCAGTATCGGTTTTCTCATGACTGCCTACCTCCTGCTATTTATCCTGTAATACGGTTACACCCGGCAGATCTTTGCCTTCCATAAACTCCAGGGAAGCCCCGCCGCCGGTAGAAATGTGCGTCATCCGATCGGCGACGCCGGCCTTTTCCACCGCAGCCACCGAGTCTCCGCCGCCGATGATCGTCGTTCCGTCGCACTCTGCCATCGCCTTTGCCACTTCCACCGTTCCGTTTGCAAACTTGTCCATCTCGAACACGCCCATCGGGCCGTTCCAAACGACCGTCTTGGAAGCGAGGATGGCCTCGCGAAACGTTTTCACTGTTGCAGGTCCGATGTCAAGCGCCATCCAGCCGTCTGGAATGGCGTCGATCGATACGGTTTTTGTCTCGGCATCCGCGGCAAACCGATCGGCGACGACCACATCGGTCGGCATCAGCATCTGCACGCCGCGCTGCTTTGCCTGCTCCATCAGCGAACGGGCCAGCTCCAGCTTGTCGTCTTCACACAGGGAAGCGCCGACGCTGTAGCCCTGGGCTTTGATAAAGGTGTTGGCCATTCCGCCGCCGATGATCAGCGTGTCAACCTTGGTCAGCAAATTCTCGATGACCGCAATCTTGTCTTTCACCTTGGCCCCGCCGACGATCGCGGTAAAGGGGCGGTCGGGATTTGACAAGGCCCCGCCGAGGAATTGAATCTCTTTTTCCATCAACAATCCGGCGACAGCCGGTATGTACTGCGCGATGCCCGCCGTTGAAGCGTGGGCGCGGTGAGCGGTGCCGAACGCATCATTGACGAACACGTCAGCCAACGACGCGAACGCCTTGGCTAGTTCAGGGTCGTTCTTTTCTTCTCCGGCATGGAAGCGGACGTTCTCCAGCAAAATGACGTCGCCGTCTTTCATCTCCTGTGCGGCAGCCGCTACCTGTGGGCCGGTCGAATCGGCCAGCTTTTTTACAGGTTGGCCAAGCAGCTTGGCGAGGTGCTCCGCCACGGCTGTGAGGCGCATTTCCTCTACGACTTCGCCTTTCGGACGGCCAAAGTGACTAGCCAGGATCACTTTCGCCCCCGCATTCGTCAAATACGTGATCGTTGGAACCGCCGCTCTGATGCGGGTGTCATCAGTAATCACGCCGTCTTGCATGGGTACATTGAAATCGACCCGGCAAAAAACCCGTTTCCCGGCCAAATCGATATCGCGAATGGACTTCTTCGACATGAACAGCTCCTCCTTGTGATAGGATGCTTGCTATACCTTATAAACGTACGGGAAAAGGGAGAGGTTGCTCTCCCTTTTCAACTTGCCGCTTCTATTGTACGTTTACAGGCCGCGCTGTGCAACATATTGGCACAGGTCTACGACGCGGTTGGAATAGCCCCACTCGTTGTCGTACCAGGAGACAACTTTGACCATGTTGCCTTCCAGGACCATGGTAGACAAGCCGTCAATCGTCGAAGAAGCCGGGTTGCCATTGTAGTCGGAAGAGACGAGCGGTTCATCCGAGTAAGCCATGATGCCGGAGAGCGCGCCTTCTGCTGCTTCTTTCAGCGCCTGGTTTACTTCTTCCACCGTCACATCCGTTTTCAGCTCAGCGACCAGGTCAACCACCGAGACGTTCGGGGTAGGCACACGCATCGAAAATCCGTTCAGCTTTCCTTTCAGCTCCGGCAGCACCAAAGATACTGCTTTTGCTGCGCCAGTCGATGTCGGAATGATATTTTGTGCCGCGGCACGGGCCCGGCGAAGATCTTTGTGCGGCAGGTCGAGGATCTGCTGGTCGTTGGTGTAAGAGTGTACAGTGGTCATCAAACCGCGTACAATTCCGAATTTCTCATGCAGCACTTTGGCGAACGGAGCCAGACAGTTGGTCGTGCAGGACGCATTGGAGATGACCGTATGTGCTGCCGGATCGTACTTGTCTTCATTGACGCCCATGACGATCGTGATATCTTCGTTCGTCGCCGGAGCGGAGATGATGACCTTCTTGGCTCCGCCCTCCAGGTGCTTCGCCGCATCTTCCCGCTTGGTGAAGCGTCCGGTAGACTCGACGACGATTTCTACGTCGTAATCCTGCCATTTGAGGTTGGCTGGATCGCGTTCTGCCAATACTTTAATCTCTTTTCCGCCGACGATCAGGCATCCTTCTCCAGCTTCGACCGTCTGATCTAATATGCCGTGCACGCTGTCGTATTTCAGCAGATGAGCCAATGTCTTGGCATCTGTCAAATCGTTGACAGCGACAACCTCCACATTCGGGTTGCTCAACGCAGCGCGAAATACATTGCGGCCGATACGTCCAAATCCATTAATCCCTACTTTTACCATATAAAAGACCTCCTATCGAATTACAGTACTTTCCTACAACATAAACCCTCATGGGCAGTCTTCTGCATGTAACCGCCCTTAGTGTTTCCACAGAAGTCCCAGGCAGATACGGCGCCGGCCGATTCCGGCTAAGACTTCTGGCCAAGCAAAGTCAGGGCTGCCCCTTCATCGGTGACGAGCACGTTCTGACACCCTTGTTTGGCAAAGGACTGGATTGCTTTTGCCTTGCTTGCTCCGCCGGCAACAGAGATAACAGCTTCCGCCTGCTTTACATCCTCCAGTTGAAGGCCGATGGTCGGCATCCGGTAGACGATCTCTCCTGCTTCATTAAAGTAGTAGCCGAACGCTTCGGATACAGCCCCTGCGCGTTCCAGCTCCTCGAGCTCACTCTCGTCGTATTTGCGGCGACGGGCCATCGTCAATGCGTCCCCGATCCCATGCACGACGATGCGAGCGGAGTGAAGCAGTTCCATCACTTCTGCCACCTGCGGTTCTGCAAGCAAAGTTTGGAAGGCGTCCGGACTCAATCTGTCCGGAACGTGAAGCAGCCGGTAGCTGCCTCCGGTTTTCGCCGCCATCTCGGAAGCCAGGGTATTGGCCTGCAGCTCCACCTGTTCTCCCAGTCCGCCCCGCGCAGGAACAAATTGAACGCTGCGAAATACAGCAGACGGAGTCAAGTGGTCGGCCACGCTGGCAACCGTGGAGCCCCCAGTCAAAGCGATCACATCCGCTTCACGCACATGCTGCTTCAACAAGCGCGCCCCGACCCGGCCCAGTTCGTGTTTGACCCACTCAGACTGGTCGGAGTCGCCCTGTACGACGATGACCTCCGGGATGCCGAGAAGCTGTTGCAGCTGTCCGGCAAGCTGGTTCAACCCGAACAAGTCGTTCACCATCGCCTCCAGCTGCTCCAAAACGCGATACCCCTCTTCGGTGCAGATCATCCCGACAGACGAGACGTTAATCAATCCCATTTCTTTTAATAGTTCGACTTCGGCTCGCAGGATGCGCTCCGTGGTCATCATCGCCTGGGCCAACCCCCTTCGGCCGATCGGCTGAAGATGGGAAATCGACTGCAGAAGCGTATAGCGTTTACGCAGGACATCTACTAAATCAGGCAGCAGCTTCTGCTGTACTTCGATCAGACTACGCATACATCTCCTCCTTATGTAAGGAGTATGGACCGAAAATGTCCCACTATATACAATTTCAGTCCCACGCAAACCAAAAAAATAAGTTCTTACACCTGTAGTGTATCACAGCCGGATTCGGGTGGCAAGAAATGAAAAGGCCCGGCAAGGTGCAGCCCTGCCCGGCCCGGTTCTCTACCATAAATACTTCAAGGCTTGTTTAGGGTGAACGTAGTATACCCCGATTAGCCTCCACTCTTTTTTGGACCTCCTCAGCAGGCCTGAGAGGATCAAACCGGCTTGCAGCACGCTGTCCAACTCGGCGGGAACCCCGACCGTAAACTTTTTGTGCTTGTCGCAATCCAGCACCCGCCATTGGTTCTGGCCAGTCCGTTCCAGAAGTTGAAACGACCCATCCCAATCCTCCCATTTTTCCTCCAGCAGCAGGGCATTGCCAAAACACTTTTCAGCCCTTTCCCTCACCAGGAAGCAGTGGGGCAGCGTCGTCTTCCACTCGTCCAGCAGCGGCTTGCAGGCCCGCCACAGCTTGACCCATTCGGCTTTATCCAGCCAGCGGAGCAGACGTCCCATCGCCGACACCAGCCTCGCAGCTCCCGTACGGGTGCTGCTCACATCCATGCAGATGTACCACCAACAGATAAATTCCGCTATATGCTCTTCCGTGATATCGCCCCAATGATGGATCTCGTGTCCGCGCATGGACAGGTACGCTTTAAACGCCGAGATAGCGTCATCGTACTTCTCGATCGTGGCGTCAGCCTTGTCCTGCAGCACCTCATTGCGAAACAGCCCGAATGTGGCATCAAACCACGGAAGCTCGATCTCCACCCCGTCTGCGGAGTCAAACAGCACAGCATCATCCGGCAGCTCTTCTGCCATCTTTTCCATATTGGCCAGCTCGCGCTCAAGCAAGCGAGCCTCGAATTGGGATAAGTCGCTTCCGTCCTTCAGCTTGAGAAAAATCTCTTTCAACTGAGGCGAGGCAATGCCTGACGTTACCAGCTGATCCAACAAGACAGCCATCTCGTCAAAAGCTTCCCGCCCTTCCAGCCCAGTTTCTGCAGAGCCGCCAAGGCTTTCCTCATGGAAGATGGCGTTTCGGAAAACTTCGGCGATTTTCTCGGTCCAGGCAAACTCGGCCCTTTGCCCGCCGATGCTGAATTCGCACTCCAGTACAGGCGGCCCCTCTCCGCTCTCTACCGCCGAAAACCATAAAAGATGCTGAAGACTCTGGTAAAACAGCCACTTTTGTTCCGGGTCAAGCTTGTCCAGTTCTTCTTGGAGCCCGGCCCGATCCTCCTGGTACAGAGTCATCAAGGAAGAGATCTGCTCAGCATCCTGCTCAAACAGTTCTCCATCAGCGGCATGTACAGCCTTGTAGGCAAGCGACAGCCCGCTGGCTTTCAGGTAAGCTGCATAGCTTTCTTCGTCCGCAAGCGGCGGGTAAGCGGCAGTAAACCTGTCAGCCTGAAGCCGGCGCCACCACTCCCGCAGACTTCTTGCATAGGCAGGAGCGAGAATGCAGGGGTTCTGCACAATCAACCAATGGCCGTTTGGCAGCGGATACAGTCTCGTCATCAAAATAGACCACGGCAGAGCCAACTCCTCAGGCTCAACTCTTACGGGGTATAGCTTCCCGGTAAACAGATCAGCCAAGATCATTTCCTCTTCGTTCGCAATGGAGACAACCTGGTAAAATCCGTTGTGTGTACCCGCCAATCTCTCTAGCACTGAGCGAAGCGGAAGCCGCTTGTTTTTCGTCAACAACAAGTGCTGCGCAAAGGTCTGTCCCTCGCCACCTGTCCGATCCAGCCACTCCCAGTGGAGGCGGGTCGTCAGCCATGGCTCTTCCTCGGCTTCTTCCATCGTGATTTCCAGCGTCTGCAGACTTGCTGACAACCCTTGCTCAACCCAGTGTCTATGGCTGATGAAGAAGTACTGTTCCATCACATAATCAAGGACTTTCTCTATCTGCACCCTTTCCGCCTTCGCCGTACCTAAGATTAGCATTCGTTTTCTCCTTTTCTCTGCTTCAACTTGGAATCCAGACGGTCTGACAGTTCCATCCGGAATTCCGTCTCTGTCATGACACGAGATACTGATTCAAAGACGACCTCGCCGTCTACCGCCACTACCGGAATCGTGAAGAGGTATTTCTCTTCCAACCCGGGATGATTGGCGATATTCACCACTTCGAGAGTCAGGGGAATATCCTTGCCGACCGCCCGGATGCTTTGCTCCACGTCGTCGCAGAGATGGCAGCCGGGGCGGCCGTATAGCGTGATTGAAAAAACATGGGATGTCACTGTTTAGTACCTCTTTCTTTTTGCAGACGATGGGATCATCATTTCTTCGCGGTATTTTGCAACGGTGCGGCGTGAGATCTCGATGCCTTCCTTGCTCAGCATCTCTGCCAGCTTTTGGTCGGAATGCGGCTTTTTACGATCCTCTTCCTCGATCATCGCCTTTAGCCTCCGCTTCACGCTCTCCGAAGAAGCGCTTTCGCCGTTCGCCATCGATAAGGCAGAAGTGAAAAAGTATTTTAACTCAAACACGCCTCGCGGAGTCTGGACGTACTTGTTGCTGGTAGCCCGACTGACTGTGGATTCGTGAAGGTTGACCCGCTCCGCGATCTCTTTTTGCGTCATCGGCTTTAGACAGTGAACTCCGTAATCAAAAAAGTCGCGCTGGAGTTCCACGATCGCCTGGGTCACCCGCATCAAGGTCAAACGCCGCTGCTCCAGGCTCTTCGCCAGCCAGAAGGCGGCATTTAATTTTTCCTGGATGAACTGCCGCGCTTCATCCTGGCTGCCTGTCTCCCGCAGCATTTTTTCGTAAAAGCTGTTGATCTGCAGCCGCGGGGTGGAAGCGTCGTTGACCAAGACGACGTACTCCCCCTGGACTCTTTCTACAGTGACATCCGGCGTGACAAAACGCGTCTCACCCCGATTGTAAGCCGCTCCCGGACGGGGATTGAGCGACCGGACGACATCGGCGATCTCCTGCACCTGTTCCACACTGATTTTCAGCCTGTCGGCAATGCGTGAAAAACGGTTATTGGCCAAGTCCTCCAGATACTCCCTGACGACCTCTACCGTGTACTCGTCATCCAGTCCCTCGTATTCCAGCTGAAGCAGCAGGCATTCGGCCAGATTGCGGGCACCCACCCCGATCGGCTCTAGCCGCTGAACGATCGTCAGCGCCTCCTCCGCTTCCGGAAGTGAAACACCAAGCCTCTCCCCCGCCTCCTCCAGGCTGATTTCCAGGTATCCCTTGTCATCCAGGTTGCCGATCAAAAACAAGGCAATTTTTCGCTGCGGCGCCGTGATGCCTTTGACGTAGTTCAGCTGTGCCTCCAGGTAATCGTACAGGCTAAAACTAGGGGCGCGAACGAGATCTAACGGATTGAAAGTGCTTTCATTTTTATTGACAACATAATCTCCGGTCGAACGATTCCAGGCAAACTCCTTCCAGTCAAATTCGACTGTCGGACGCTCCTCCAGCCGCTTGGGCGGTTCGATCGCAGCGCTGACCTCCTGGAGCTCGATAACCGGATTTTCGGTGGCCTGTTCCTGTAAATACGAAACCAAATCGTGAGCAGAAAATTGCAAGATCGTAATCGCTTGGCGTAATTCAGGCGTCATCACAAGCTTTAGCGTCTGCTCTTGATACAATCCAAAACCCATGTTCACTTGGAATAGCCCCCTCTTAAGCAGATCTTGGTCACGCTATATAGTATTCGTTTCTCTCTTGCAATTTTCCTGCCAAATTGAAAAAATCATTCTTAGCCCAATATTGGAAAGAGAGAATTTCTTGATATTCACTGTACGATCTTGTATAATAGACAAGTATCCACTTTTGCGCCCGTAGCTCAGTTGGATAGAGCGGTGGCCTCCGGAGCCACGTCTTGCAGGGGTTCAAGTCCCTTCGGGCGCGCCATAAAGTCAACGTATAAAGGATCGGTCGTGACCGATCCTTTTTTATTTATCCTCCCCATCCGCCCTTTTTCTCGTTTCTCCGCAAACTCCTACCCCTTTTCCCCTCTGGAGAACGGACAGCGTCCCGGCGCGTTCATATGATAATTCCAGACGGTGTAAGGGGGGAAGGAGCTTGTCTAAAAAATACAAGAAAAAAGCGGATGCATCGGCGCCAAACCGCAGTTCGTCGAGAATGAAGATCGTCACATCCGAGACTTGCAAAGTATGCCCGACGCCTTGCCAGCGCGGCCTGCGCTACCTGGAGAAGATGTCAGAGCCGGGTGCGATTGGATTTGGAGTACCATGCATATTGACCAAAGGAAAATGAACAGACGCAGCGTCACTGCGTCTGTACGTTTTTACATGTGAAGATTCTTGTCGTTGGGCCGGTTATATAAGTCCCACAAATGATTTTCGTCGTAGTTCTTGGAATCGTGCCTCAAACCTTTGGACGTGAGATAGATGACGAACCCTACAATGATAAATAGGATGACCGTGAAGGCAAGAAAGGCTAACATGACAGCTGCACCCCTTCCCTATTTCATTCAGGCTTTCGTACAGAATATTCACAATTTTGTAATATAATCATACCCCGAATTTCTTGACACGTCAATTCAGAAAGGCAACCCAGTCCAAAGAGTATAGCGCAGGAAAAAACAAGGAAAACTAGCTTATACTCTCTATTTATCCCACGAACAGACGTTTTTGTGCACAACCTGTTGATAAATCTGTGGATAACTTGTAAAAATAGGAGGCGGCTGGCATGCCCGACGACCGCTACTACCTGATATACCAGGAAGCAAGCGATGACGAGTGTTTGCTCACCATCCAGCCTTATCGGGATGAACAAAAATTGGCGGAAGCCCTCAACCGTTTGGAAAGTCAGAAGGTCGATGACTATACGATCATCAAAGGGCATAAGCTGAAAGCCAAACTCCGCGTGGCAGTCGACCTGACACAGGCAGATGACGAAGAACCGTCCTCATAGATCCCATCTTCTCGCTCATGCTGTTTAGTCTGAGCGTTTTTTGTTGCATTTGCATGACGAACGTGAAATTCTTATCATAGGAATTCCGTACTGTAGAGTGGAGGGGGGGAAGCTGATGGAAGAGAAGTATCATGAAGAGGTTTACGCGATCAACCGGGAAGCGTTAACCCATATACGACTTTTCCTGCAAGGCGACGCCGAGGCTTTCCGCTCGCTGGTGGAGCTTTTTGGCCAGAGAGTGACGCGGATTGTCCACAAGATGGTTTACTCCTTCCACGATGCGCAGGATGTTAACAACGAAATTTGGCTGAAAGTAGCGCAAAACCTGCATAAGTACGACCCCTCCCTGCCTTTTCATTCTTGGCTCTTTCGGCTCGCTTCCAACACGTGCATCGACTATCTGCGGAAGAAGCGGGAAATCGTGCTGGAAGATGATCTGCTTCACTTCGAACTAAACAAAGGCCCTGTGCTTGCTGATACGCCTGAATCCCTCTACCTGGAGAAGGAGTTTCACAGCCGCATAGCCGGCTTGCTCGAACACTTGGAAGAGGTAGACCGTCTCATCCTTACGCTTCGATTCACGGAACAACTAAGCTACGAGGAAATTGGCAATATCGTCGGTTTAACCAAAAATACAGTTGGTACCCGGCTGTTTCGGGCCCGCAAGCAATTAAAGCATCTCTATCAACAACACGTAACGGAAAGGAGTGTCTCAGATGTCTCATCTCGATGAACTAACCTTGATGATGTTCCTGGAGAACGAACTGACACCGGAAGAACAGGAGATCGTGTCAAATCACTTGTCTCAGTGCCCGCAGTGCTACAGTGCATGTGTACACTGGAGAACTGACTTGCTCATGATTGAACAATCCTTCCACGGGATGGATCAGTCACTTGCGCCGCTTCCTCTTTCCGAGCATGTAACAGCTCAAATCAATTCAATTGCCTCGATTCACAAAACCAAACACCAACTCCGCTACCGCAGAATGTTGTACGGGTACAGCGCCTTGCTAAGTACCCTGCTGATCTGCTTCCTCATTTTGCCAAGTATCATCACTACCTGGCTGTCTCCGATCTGGAACTTTTGGAAAGACAGAGTAATTTGGACGACGACGTTTTGGATGAAGGAGAACCTCACCTACGTATTACAGCTACCGTCAAATAACATGTATGCCATTTTTCTTCTTATTTTAGGATTATTTATTGCGCTGATCGTCTTAAACACACGCCATCCATCCATCCATACTAGCGTGAGGGAGGAATGAAATCGTGAAGAAATTCATCTGGGCCATTTCGCTCTTGCTCATGTTGTTCACCTTTTCCACGTCAGTATTTGCCTTCAGTGCAATCAATCAGGACACGTACGTATTGATGCGCTCAGAAACCCACCAGGGCGACCTGATGATTACCGGCAAGAGGGCAGTGATCGAAGGAACGGTGGAAGGCGATGTCTACGTCTTTGCAGAAAGCGTACAGATTCTTGGAACGGTCCAAGGTGACGTCATCGCCTTTACGGGTGATACGCTGATTAACGGCACGGTGGAAGGCAATGTTCGGGCTTTTACACAGCGGTTGACCGTAAACGGCACCATCGGCCGCAATATAACGGTTGGCAGTGCAAACCTGTTTATCCCCGACCAGGCGAACATCAAAGGAAGCGTTTATGCCTTTACTGATACCGTTGATCTCTTTGGCACCATTGAAAAGGAGTTCAATGGCTGGGTCCACAATTTGCGGATAACCGGCACGATCGGAAAAGGCATCTCCGCACTGCGGGCCGACAATATCAAAATGGAGTCCTCTGCCGCAATCAATGGAGATCTGGTTTACACCAGTCCGCAAAAAGCGCTGATCGAACCGGGGGCCAAGCTGGCCGGACAGGAAAAATTCACCCAGTACCAGCCGAAGAAAGAAAGCGGATTCAATATCCCGATCGTGTCGCTGCTCGTCTCCCTGCTCAGCACACTTTTGCTCTGGCTGATTATCCGTTACCTGTTCCCTACCGCCCTGTTGCGGATCCAGCAAGGGATGGATACGAACATCGGCTCACAACTGGGCGTCGGCGCCCTGCTGCTGATCGGGGCTCCGCTGTTTGCGATCGTCCTGATGGTGACACTGGTGGGAATACCGGTTGCGATCGCCCTGGCCCTGTCGCTTGGACTGCTTCTCTACGTGTCCAAAATCTTCGTCGGCTGTTGGGCAGGGATGCGGCTGGCCCGTCAGTTTCGCTGGCGATTGCACCCGCTTGCCGCAGAACTTATCGGCATTTTGGGCATCTTTATCTTGCTTCAGGTGCCTTTCCTTGGCTGGGTGTTTGCCATCGTGATCTGGATGATCTTTTTGGGAAGTCTGGCTGCGGTGGTGCGCCGGGCCAACGAGGCAGCCAGATAAATCCGTTCGGCTCCGTTCAAGCAGGTTTAGCTGATGTGTGTTTGTGGTTACAATTAGTAGGGAATCGACAGCAAGTTATCGTTTGACCTTCCTTGACCAATTGTGTATGATAAAGATGAAGCCGAAAGGAGGAACCAGTTTGCATATGAATTTGATTCCAACCGTCATTGAACAGACAAACCGCGGGGAGCGCGCTTACGATATATATTCACGCCTCCTGAAAGACCGTATTATCTTTTTGGGAACAGCTATTAATGATGTAGTCGCAAACAGTGTCGTTGCCCAACTCCTCTTCTTGCAATCGGAGGATCCCGACAAAGACATCAGCCTGTATATCAACAGCCCGGGCGGTTCCATTACCGCCGGAATGGCGATCTATGACACCATGCAGCATATCAAACCGGATGTCTCGACGATCTGTGTCGGAATGGCAGCATCTATGGGCTCCTTCCTCTTGTGCGCCGGAGCCAAGGGAAAACGGTTTGCCCTCCCGAACAGTGAAGTGATGATTCATCAGCCGCTGGGCGGAGCGCAGGGCCAGGCAAGCGATATCGAAATCGCCGCCAAGCGAATCATCAAAATGCGCGAACATCTGAACCAAATTTACGCCGAGCGGACCGGACAACCGATTGAACGCATTGCGAAAGATACCGACCGCGACAATTTCCTGACTGCACAGGAAGCAAAAGAATACGGTTTGATCGACGAAGTGATCACCACGACTCCGACGCCCAAAGGTAAATAAAAAGACCACAAAAAAAGCTTTCCTGGCTGATTCCAGGAAAGCTTTTTTGCACTTCTTAACGCTCTATTAATTGATTCACAGGTACCGTTTTTTGCTCTTGGGGATTATTCTGGACGTGAACGCGGGCAGTGTTCGTCTGGCGATCCACTCCATCGATCCAGACGGGAACTCCTTCGCACTCCACCTTGATCGTTTCTGTCGATGCCATGATTTCCTCGGCTCGTACCGTGTCCATTACGTCAACTCCTCCTCTGCTGCATCTTGACCACGCCTGCTCTCGTCAGTCGTGTAGACACCATCCATGGAATCAGTCGCAGTCTCTTCGATCAAGCCATTTTGATCGCTGACGGTACCTCCGCCCAGCCCCTCATTCACCATGCGGTCAATATCCATAAAGTACTGATCGCGTCCTTCGTGCTGCGAATCGGGCATCGCTTCATTTTTTTCCGTCATACCAACCCTCCCCATGTCTTGGTACCTTTAGCAATGCCCAATCCAAGCCGAAATATTCCCAACCCGTTTATTTATTGGCAACAGGACTTGCCACATGCCAGCTTTTGGCGCCGTCTGTTGATTGCAGGAGCTGCGTCTTTTTCCCATCCAGGGACTTCAGCAGCATCCACCCTGTATTTATCGATACGAACTGCATCTGGACCACATTCGGGTAAGCGTTGAACGCATCGATCAACCCTTTATCCGGCAATGTGGAATTCCAGGTGACTCCCCGGTTAGTCGTTTGATACACCTGCTGCGCCTGCACATACCAGCCGCGTTGATCATCGGCAAAAACCAACGGAACTGCACTGACGAACTGTCCGGCCAGCTTCGTATAGATCGGAGTCACCTTCCAGTGCTCGCCGCCGTCTTCCGTGAAGGAAACGTAGTACTGCTTTCTGTCCCCTTTGTTGCAACGCGCCGGGAACCAACCCTTTTTCTTGTCGCTGCCAAAGAAGACCGGGGCGGATAAAATCTCCGAATTGCATACTTGGGTAAGCTCCGGCAAACTAAGCAGCTCCCATTTTTGGCCGCCGTCACGGGTCCGGAACAGGTGCGGAATTTTATCATCTCCCGGGCTTAGTATCCATCCATTCTGTACATCGCGGAACAGCATCCCTTTGACGTTTTCGCTGCCCGCAAATGACCCACTGCCTTTCTTCCACGTGGTTCCGCCATCTTGGGTCAAATACAGGTTCCCATCAGAAGCGAGCAGCACGCCTGTCTGCGGAGTGATAAAATCCATTGAAGCGATTTGGCCAACTCCTGGCGCGGGCAGGACTGTCCACTTCTCCCCGCCGTTGACCGTGTGCAAGATCACTCCTCGCTCCCCATTGCTGCCGACGATCCACCCATTCTGCTTGTCGTAAAAGAACAGATCACGGCCATATACCGGATTGGCGGAAGCTTTTACAGTCGGCAGCGCAATATTTTTCCATGTTTTCCCATTATCTGCCGTTCGATAAAGGACGAGAGTACTGCCATGTGTTCCCCACGTGTAGCCGTCCATTTCATCCATCATCTGAAATCCCGCCAGCTGCAACTCGTCCGCAGGGGCTGCTTGCACATTCGGCACGGCTGCGAAAGGGACACAAACCAAAGCGATCAGCATGCCAAGGATCATCATCACCGAAAAATGTGAACTGCGCATCTTCATGTTTTTTTCCTCCTAACTCCCATGAGTATGGTATGTAGGCCAGGCAAAAAACCGGCCAGCGCCGTAACCTGGCAGGGGGGGATGGCCAGCACTGCACTAAAAAAGGCGTTTACGACAAGCGCAACTGCCTTTTTTCCTATTCACCTATTCTTCTTTGCTGACCAGTTTGGCCAAATTTGTCACAGCCTGGGAAGCATCCGGCCCTTCTGCGATAATAGTAATTTCCGTACCGGAGCCGATCGCCAGACTCATAATTCCCATAATGCTCTTGGCGTTGACTTTTTTTGTTCCCTTTTCCACAAAGATTTCTGCAGCATAGCGATTCGCTTCCTGAACAAAGAAAGCGGCGGGCCGTGCCTGCAGTCCGGTCCTAAGCTTTACAAGCACTTGTTGCTGTACCATATCCAAACCCTCCCTAAAAATGTTACTAGTGTTTTCCATTATAGCATGTTACGAAAGAGAAATATTTTGTTTTTCTCGTAATTTCTCTGCGATTTCGTTAATTTTTCGAAGGCGGTGGTTGATCCCCGACTTGCTCACGGGACCGCTTGGCAGCATCTCGCCAAGTTCCTTGAGATTGATATCCGGATTCTGCAGCCGCAGCTCTGCTACTTCCCGCAGGCGGGGAGGCAGGCTGTCCAACCCCATTTCTTTCTCGATCAGCTGGATGTTTTCCATTTGCCGGGTGGCTGCGTTTACGGTTTTGTTTATGTTGGCGATTTCACAGTTATGCAGCCTGTTCACCGAATTGCGCATGTCTTTTACGATGCGAACGTCCTCAAAGTAGAGCAGGGCTTGATGGGCACCGATCAAGCTGAGGAACTCCGTTATCCTCTCGCCTTCCTTGATGTACATCACATACCCTTTTTTCCGCTCGATACACTTCGCATTTAGATGGTAACGGTTGGCCAAATCCGTCAACGCTTCACAAAAATCCTGGTAGGATGAAAAAATTTCCAGGTGATAGCTGGACGCTTCCGGGTGATTGACCGACCCCCCTGCCAAAAAGGCGCCGCGCAAAAAGGCGCCGCGGCAGCATGCCGTTTTGACCAGATCGGGCGAAATCCCCGGATAAAAGGACAGGTTTTTATCCATGATCCGCAGATCCTCCAAAATTTCACCGGCTTGGTGCGGAATGCGGACAATGTAGACGTTATTTTTTTTTAAACGCATTTTTTTGCGTACCAACAGCTCAGCGTGAACCTTAAACAGCCGTTTGATGAGGATGTAGATGCGTCTGGCGATTGCCGCGTTTTCCGTTGCTACATCTAGGACAAATCGGCCCGCCCCAAATTGGATGCTTCCGTTCATGCGGATCAGTGCAGCCAATTCCGCCCTGCTGCAGCAATCCGGGACTTCCAGCATCGTCAGTTCCTTTTTCGTGTGGGCGGCGAACGACATGGCGCTTCACTCCTTCCCCCGCTTCAAAATTGAGACGACTTTTTTACTTACGACTTTTGCATTGTGACGGAGGAAACCATCCTCATAAGCGATAAATCGATCCGCAACGACTTGCAAACCGAGGGTCTGTAACTGCTCGATGTCGCAGACCACCGGCGCCGAACCCTTTTCTGCGTATTTTTCCAATACCTCTTCCGGCACATCCGCCGTGTTTACGATGATCGTATCGAGGAAAGGCGTGCCTAGGTGTTCGTACATGGCTGTCACATGATCGGATGCGGTAAATCCGTCTGTTTCTCCCGGCTGTGTCATCACATTGCATATATATATCTTGGGGACGGCAGACATTTTAATCTGCTGAAACAACCCTCGCACTAGCAGATTTGGCAAAATGCTCGTATACAGACTGCCTGGCCCAATAATGATCGCATCGGCCTCGGCGATCGCCCGCGAAGCCTCCTCCAGCGGGACAACCTCAGGAGGGTCGAGAAAGACGCGCTTAATCCGCTTTCCCGCCAAAGGGATTTGCGATTCTCCCGAGATGATGGAACCATCCGCCATCTCCGCTTTCAGGTGAATAGACTGATTGGATGCAGGCAACACGTCCCCGCGTACAGCGAGAACCCTGCTTAATCCCTTCACAGCGGTCACGAAGTCTCCTGATATTTCATTCATGGCTGCAAGTAATAGATTTCCCAAATTATGGCCAGCTAAACCTGTGCCATTTGAAAATCGGTACTGCATCACTTTTTCCATCAGCGGTTCCGTATCGGCTAAAGCAGTCAGGACGTTGCGTATATCCCCTGGAGGAAGCATATCCATCTCTTCCCGCAAGCGTCCTGAACTGCCACCGTCATCCGCGACCGTAACAATCGCCGTGATGTGTACAGGTTCCTCCTTTAGCCCGCGAAGCAGCACGGAAAGACCGGTGCCCCCGCCAATGGCGACGACCCGTGGCACCCCGCTTGATTGAATTCCCCTTCTTCCTATTGACATAAGTCACCTCTTTCTCTCCCAATGGCAATACTCAAGCTGACTTTTTATGACCTGCTTCTATCCCTGTCATCCTATGACTATTTACTCTTTTCCATGTCACGGTGAGTGACTCTGACGGGAAAATCTTTGCCGATCACTTTGCCGAGGTATTCCGTTATAGTCACAGAACGGTGTTTTCCGCCCGTACAGCCGATGCCGATAACGAGTTGGCTCTTCCCTTCGCGCTGGTACTGGGGCAGTGTAAATATGAGAAAATCAAGCAGTTTGGAGACAAACTCCTGCGTCTCGCTCCACTTCATTACATATTCCGCGACTTCCTGATCGCAGCCCGTCTTGGGACGAAGCTCGTCAACATAATGCGGATTGGGCAGAAAGCGAACGTCAAACACGAGGTCAGCATCGATAGGAATGCCGTATTTAAAGCCGAATGATAAAAGGTTTATCGTTAATTGTGAGCTCTGCTGGGAGTATTGGCTAATGATTTTTTCACGCAGCTGAAGCGGCTTCATCTGGCTGGTATCAATAATTTGATTCGCCCGGCCCTTCATCTCCTGCAGCATCCGCCGTTCAACCTGGATTCCTTCCAATGGCATACCGCCCCGGGCAAGCGGATGGCGCCTGCGGGTTTCTTTATAGCGGGTGACCAATACCTGATCGTTGGCGTCCAGATAAAGGATTTGGAAGGAGATCCCGTCCATCTCATTCAGTCTGTCGATTGCTTCGAATAAGCTCTCGAAAAACTCCCGGCCCCGAAGATCGATCACCAGGGCAACGCGCTCGATACTTCCGCCGGATTGGATCATAAGCTCAGCAAATTTCGGGATCAGGATGGGTGGCAAATTGTCAACACAAAAGAAACCGAGATCCTCCAAACTCTGGACTGCGGTCGTTTTTCCTGCCCCTGACATGCCCGTGATGATGAGTAAGTTGATGTCTTTCTCTTTACTTGTTTCCATCACTGCTTCTCGCCTCCTCTGATCCTTCTATAAGCATACCATATTGACCGTTGTCATCGCATCTTTTGCATACCCGAGACGAGACATCTTCTCCTGACCAAAAAAAGACGTGGCCAGTGTTCCGGCCACGCGAATGGAAGTATAGAAAAAGGGGGTCAATTCATATTTTTATCATAACCCATGAATATTTCATAAATGTTACAAGAGAATTAAGAAATTGTGACGTTTTCTTCTTTCAGTCGTTCATTTAACGATTCGACAAAGTTTTGCGCCGCCTGTGCCGCAATCGAGCCGTCACCTGTCGCTGTGACAACCTGGCGAAGCGTCTTCTCCCGGACGTCACCCGCTGCGAAAATCCCCTCCACCTTTGTTTTCATCAGGTCGTCAGTCAAAATGTAACCTGCTTCATTGGTGATGCCAAGCTGCTTTACGGCTTCGGTCAAAGGATCCATTCCGACGTAGATAAATACGCCGTTCGTGGCAAACTCGCGCTGTTCACCCGTCTTGACATTTTCCAGCAAGACACCGGAGACGACATTGTCGCCGCGAATCTCTTTCACGACCGTATCCCAAATGACTTCGATTTTTTCATTCTCGAAAGCCCGTTTTTGAATGATCTTTTGGGCGCGAAACTCATTGCGTCGGTGTACGATTGTCACTTTCGTGGCAAAGCGGGTCAAAAAGATCGCTTCCTCTACCGCCGAATCCCCGCCGCCTACGACCACCAGTTCTTTGCCGCGGAAGAACGCACCGTCACATACTGCACAATAGGAAACCCCGCGGCCGGAGAGTTCCTTCTCGCCCGGCACCCCGAGCAGCCGATGTTCAGCTCCCGTTGCGACGATGACTGATTTGGCCAGGATTTCCTTCTCGGACGTCACCACGGTTTTATAAGGGTGTCCATCGCGAATTTCCTTGATGTCTCCATAGATGTATTCTGTCCCAAACTTTTGGGCGTGTTCAAACATTTTTGTTGACAAATCCGGCCCTAAAATGGAGGCAAAGCCCGGATAGTTTTCAATTTCTTCTGTATTGGCCATTTGACCGCCGGGAATCCCCCGTTCGATCATCGCTGTAGACATATTTGCCCGAGCTGTATAGACTGCTGCTGTCATCCCCGCAGGACCTGCCCCGGCGATTACGACATCGTATACTTTTGCTTGTTCACTCATTTTTCTGCAACCTCCTGTCGCGCGGATGGTTCTCTAATCCATGTATCTTTATATTAATTATAAAGTTAGAATTTGTATAAATCAAGCTTGGAGATTTCCTTCACGCACTTTGAAATGGTTTGTGACGAAACACCGTACTTCTCCGCCAGAGCGGTTTGCGTCGTTTTCTGCCCCTGTTCTTTCCGATACAGGTATTCCAGAGCCGCTACCCACGCCTCAGCTTTCCGCACACGTACAGGCATTTCCATCCGTATCTGGTAAGTCGACCAGGTCTGAATGGCCCACTCCCGCTCCACTTTTGAGGTCAGACATATGTTGATGCAGTTCACCACTTGATCTTCGTTTGACGCCAGTACGACAGGGGTATCGCTGATAGACGGCTCTGCCCCCATCTCGCTCAAGGCCTGAAGCGCATATTCCCGCCACACCGGATCATCGGTTGTGTCACAGAAGAGGCGCAGCGCTTTTTCCGCTTCCTCGTCGGCAATCAGCGTCATCGTCTGGATCACCAATTGCTTCGCATCGTCTCTGCCGTGCTGCAGCGCCCACAACAGCGAAGCCCTGACCATTGGATCAGATTTGAGACTTTCTTGATAGGAACACTCGTCAGTAAACCTGACCTTGCCGGTTGGGACATGGTAGTGGTACGTCATGTTGCTTATAGTTTCTCCATCTGGCTGCTCTTTTACCATCTGCAAATAGTAATCGGCAACGCCCGAATCCGGATCCAGCTGTTTCACCTTTTGCCACCACCTGACAGCCTGCTCGCACCTGCCGGACAAATAAGCGGATATGGCGGCGTAGTGGTATGTGCTGGCATCCTGATGGTAGAGAGTCCCCAGCAGCCGGCGATACAGGAAGTACGCCTCTTCGTGCTGTCCCAATACTCCCATGGTGGTCGCCAGCTTAAACAGATGCTCGCTCGTAAAAGGGACCACCTTTTTTAGCTGCTGTAAAAGCGGAAGCAGATCGCCCATACGATTATGGTGGGAGAACAGCACGGCCATGTTGCATAAGGCGTGCAAATTTCCAGGTTCCAATTGCAGCGTGTGCTCGATGGTCTCCAAGGCCTCGGTAAAATGGCCGGTGTAGTAGTAGGCCAGCGCCAAATTATTCCAGGCAGGCAAAAAATCGTGATGCGTCTCCACGATCTCTTTCAGGCATTCAGTCGCCTGCAAAAAACGGCCTTCCTCCAGGCATCTTCTCGCCTCTTCATGTTTGGCGTAGAGGATGTCGCTGGATTGATCCAGGAAACGGCGCGGCGGCAGATCGAGCTCAAAATAAAGGTAATCCAGCAATTCCTCCGCTTCTTCCGCATACGTGCCGTTTTTACTCTCCTCCAGATATCGCAAAGCCAGCTCTTCCGCCATCTGAAAATCTTCCATATTGGCATAGTTGTTAGCGAGATAGAAATAAACATCTACCAGTTCTGGATCGATGCTTTCAACGATTTGGTACAATATATTGTTTGATTCTTCAAATTGTCCCAGTTCCGCAAGAACACTGGCCAAATGACAGTTGTAGGTCGCGTTCCCCGGCTCCAATTCGACAGCACGGCGCAAATACCGAAGTGCCTTCGGATAGTCGAACCGACGCGCTAGTCGCATGCCCAGCTCTGCAAAAAAACTGGCATCGCGTATAAAATCGACGACCGTGGTCCTTTCCTCACTGTTTTTCATAAAACCTCCGATCTTCTAGCTGCTTTGCTCCCATGTATCGTACCAAATCCCACAGATAGGCTCAAGTCATAGTGCACAGACAAGTGCTGAAAAATGTGGAAATAGAAAAACCACCTGCCAATGCAAGTGGTAATCGGTCTATGTGCAGTACCCGAGCGTTACTTCTAGAGATACATCGAGGGTGAACCCGGTACGGGTGAGAGACCCTCTGTAATACTTCTATGGAGCGGACGACGGGTCTCGAACCCGCGACCTTCGCCTTGGCAAGGCGACGCTCTACCAATTGAGCTACGTCCGCAAAGAATATCCCCGCAAAAAGCACTCCGAATCTTCGCAGGGCCCCTGGGATATGAGTGGTGGTGAGCCATGAAGGACTCGAACCTTCGACCCTCTGATTAAAAGTCAGATGCTCTACCAACTGAGCTAATGGCTCGCAACATGGTGGTTCGGGACGGAATCGAACCGCCGACACGAGGATTTTCAGTCCTCTGCTCTACCGACTGAGCTACCGAACCAAATACATTGGTTCTGGCGTTACATAAAATCAAGGCTCGCATTCTTACCTTGAAATGGCGGAGCTGACGGGACTCGAACCCGCGACCTCCGGTGTGACAGACCGGCGTGAACTCCAACTTCACCACAGCTCCATGTAAAAGACAAGACAGGTAAGGAATTATTCCTTCAAAACCGGATACGCAATCAAGCAAAGGGAAATGTGGATAAGTCCTCGACCGATTAGTATTCGTCAGCTCCACGCGTTGCCGCGCTTCCACA